>JBAXFZ010000474.1:0-3172 GCA_037139685.1 Bacteroidota bacterium | reverse complement strand
CCCGCGTGAACCCGGTGCACAGGCACCCGCCAGGGAACCGCGTATCAATGAACTTCCTGCCGACAAAAAAGATCTGAAAGATCCCGCTGAGCCTATCCAGCCGCGTGATCCGGCCCAGCCACGTGAACAGCGTCAGCCAAGGGACCAGCGCCCGCCAAGAGGCCCGATTGCTCCAAAAGACCAGCGCCCGCCGCGCGAACCCATTGCCGGAAAAGACCAGCGTCCGCCGCGTGAGCCCATGACGGGAAAAGACCAGCGTCCGCCGCGCGAACAGCGTCCTCCCCGTGAAAACAAACCATTCAGGCCCTACGTGGATAAGAATGCCGCAGAGCCGCTGGTTAAAATGACACTGCCGGAAATCGTCGACCCGATTGAAGAACGCTTCGATTTCGATGAACCGATGGATAAGCCATTTGTTGCCATCGATCCTTTGGACCTGATCCAGAAGCCCGACGGAGTACTTGAGCCAGTTGAAACCGAGGCAAGTGAACCCGAAGCGAACGCTGACGGCTCGGTCAACCCTGTTGCTGAAGAGCGCAGGCAACGCTAATTTCCGCGCAAATACCCCGAACGTCACCGCGAAGAATACACCTTTGAATTTGAGGGAATCATAGTGAGCGAAGGGGTGCTTGAAATCATGACCGACGGTTACGGTTTCCTGCGTTCATCCGATTACAACTACCTGAATTCCCCCGACGATATCTATGTATCCCAGTCACAGATCAAATTATTCGGCCTGAAAACCGGTGATACCGTTCGCGGAACCATCCGCCCGCCGAAAGAGGGCGAAAAATATTTTCCTTTGATCAAGGTTGACCTGATCAACGGAAGGAAGCCCGAAGAGGTGCGTGACCGCATACCCTTCGACTACCTCACCCCCCTCTTCCCGATGAAGAAGTTCAAACTCACGGGCCATAAAAATGAAAGCATGTCGACACGCGTCATCGATATGTTCGCCCCAATCGGGTTCGGACAACGCGGTTTGATTGTTGCACAGCCCAAAACCGGTAAAACGGTGCTGCTTAAGGAGATTGCCAATGCCATCGCCGCCAACCACCCGGATGTTTATATGATCATCCTGCTGATCGACGAACGGCCGGAGGAGGTCACCGATATGCAGCGCAGTGTGAAAGCTGAAGTCATCTCTTCAACTTTTGACGAACCTGCCGATCGCCACACCCGTATTTCAAACATTATTCTTGAAAAGGCAAAAAGGCTGGTCGAATGCGGCCACGATGTCGTAATCCTGCTCGACTCGATTACCCGTCTCGCACGTGCCTACAACACGGTTGCCCCCGCTTCGGGAAAGGTGTTGTCGGGTGGCGTCGAGGCCAATGCCCTGCAGAAACCCAAACGTTTTTTCGGTGCTGCCCGCCAGATCGAAAACGGGGGTTCCCTTACCATCATCGCCACGGCGCTGATCGAAACAGGTTCGAAAATGGATGAGGTGATCTTTGAAGAATTCAAGGGTACCGGCAACATGGAACTGCAACTCGACCGTAAACTTTCCAATAAGCGCATCTATCCTGCCATTGATATCGTATCTTCAAGCACACGCCGTGAAGACCTGCTGCTTGATAAAGATGCCCTGCAAAGGATCTGGATTCTCCGCAATCATCTGGCCGACATGAACCCGCTGGAAGCGATGGAGTTTCTCAGGGAACGCATGAAATTTACCAATACCAACGAAGAGTTCCTGATCTCAATGAACGGGTAACTTCTGATTCGTACCTCGATTGGTTTTCCAGTTTTGACAAATGACCGCGTGGCTTGCCACGCGGTTTTTTATTGGTTGACCCAGCGTGTTGAAAACTCCTTCAGGTCGATGCCATCGTAATTTCCGGAGCTCATCATAAGCAAAACAGAACCCGTACCTTTTTCCTGAAGAAGCCGTTCTTCCAATAATCCGGATACAGTAAAGACCTCCATTCCCGGTTTCCTGAACCCCTCCACGACCACTGCGGCGGTTATCTCCGGAAGGCGTTTTATCTGCAGGGCATGCGGATTGAAATAAACAAGAGCGCTGTCGGCCGGATCAAGCGTGCCACGATATTGCCATAAAAATTCCTTGTTCAGACTGCTGTAGGTATGCAATTCCAGGCAGGCGATCACCTTCCTTCCGGGAAATTGTTCCCTGACAGCCTGCAACGTGGCTTTCACCTTCGACGGGGCATGGGCGAAATCTTTGTAAACTGCCCGGGTGTCATTTTTTGCAATGAGTTCCAACCGTTTTGAGGCCCCTTTGAACGATTGAATGGCCTGAAAAAAAACCTCATCACTGATTCCCAACTGATGGCAGATAAGGCGTGCACCACTAAGGTTCAGCAGGTTATGCCTGCCGAAAATTTGCAACGGATAATTGTTGCAGCCCGACACGACAAAGGTTACACCATTACGGATTTCATAACCTGGAGTTTCATAGGGGATGATTTCAATATCCGACCGTGAAGCGGGACATATTCTTTGCAGCTGTTCATCCTCCATGCAGTAGATCAGGCACCCTTTGCTGGAAATCTGATTGATGAAAATCACAAACTGGTCAACATACTGTTCGAATGTCGGGAACACGTTGATATGGTCCCAGGCTATCCCACTGAGTAACGCAATATCGGGCTTGTACAGGTGAAACTTCGGGCGCAGGTCGATAGGGGAGGTGAGATATTCATCTCCTTCAATCACCATAACAGGAGCATTTTCCGTTAACCGCACCATCACATCGAAACCTTCGAGTTGTGCGCCAACCATGTAATCGCAATCCATTTCCGCATGATGCAATACATGCAGGATCATCGCGGTGATGGTGGTTTTACCATGGCTTCCGCCAATTACGATACGCTTTTTGTTTTTTGATTGTTCATAGAGGTATTCGGGATAGGAAAATATTTTAATGCCCATTTCCCGGGCTTTGCATAATTCCGGATTGTCGGCCTTCGCATGCATACCCACGATTACGGCATCAAGCGAGGGGCCTATCCGCGAAGCATCCCATCCCTGGGTTTCAGGCAGTAAATTGTATGTTGCCAGACGACTTTTGGATGGTTCGAAAATTTCATCGTCGGAACCACTGACAATATCCCCTTTTTTACAAAGGGCTATCGCCAGGTTATGCATGGCGCTGCCGCCAATGGCAATAAAATGAACCCGCATGGTGTTAAGATTTCGGCCAAAATTA
>JBAXFZ010000473.1:0-3177 GCA_037139685.1 Bacteroidota bacterium | reverse complement strand
CTTTCCTGCAGCGCTTTATCAGCAATTTTCCTCGCTGTAATATCCTCCTCGATGGCCAGGTAATGGGTAATCTGCCCACCGCCGTCCAGGATTGGAGTTATTGCTGCCGTCACCCAATACAATTCACCGTTTTTCTTTTTATTGTGAAATTCGCCCTTCCATTCATTGCCTGCCCGGATAATTTGCCACATCAGGTCGTACTCCTCCTTTGATTTTTCACCGGAACTGAGGATCCGTGCATTTTGCCCGACCAGCTCGTCTTCTGTATAGCCCGTCACTTCCTGGACTTTGGGGTTTACATATTCAATAATACCTTGCAGTCCTGTGATACAGGTCATGGCAGGACTTTGCTGCACCGCCCTTGACAGTTTCCTGAAGCCCTCTTCGCTCCTGATCAGTTTCTCCTCTGCCACTTTTCTCTCCGTAATATCAATCAATGTGCCTGATCCTCCAATGTATACACCATCAGCAAAAAGCGCGGTGGTCGATAACCTGATCCAGCAGGGTTGGCCTGATTTGGTAACAAGTTTATACTCGCTTTCCAGCACTTTGGATTCGGGAAGCATCTTCAACCTGGAGGATAGCGATTCTGCCGTGATTCCAACAAAATCAATAAAATTCCGGCCCGTAATTTCTTCGGGTGAATATCCCAGTATTTTTTCAATCGGAGGGCTTATATATTTAATAATGCCATCAATACCTATTTCGTATATGACATCACTGATATTTTCAACCAGGTTCCTGTATTTTACCTGGCTTTCTCCCAACTCCCTCTCAGCCCGCTTGCGTTCGGTAATATCCCTGTATTTCCAAAGGTGACCACTGTATTCCTGTTCAACAAAGGTGGGAATATAATCCCGCTCGAAACAGCGTCCGTCAGCCAGTTCAAGTTCATCGCTGAGCACGGTCTTTTTATTTTCAAGAATCCTTACTATATCCCTGATGAATGTGTCAGGATTTGTAAAGTAGTGTTTACTTTGCTCGGCCGAGTCGGAACAATCGGCCCCGGACATCGCCTCCGGCGGGGCGGGAATTCCGAACATATCGCAGAAAAGCTGGTTCGTGAGGATAATCTTCCGGTTTGAATCCTCCAGCAAAATGCCCTCCTGCAGGTTGATGATCAGATTTGTAAGCAGGTTTGTCTTGTCCAGTATCTCTATTTCCGCCTTCTTGCGCTCGGTGATATCGATATCCGATCCAAGGTAACCAAGCAGGTTGTTTTGATCGTCGAGCAAGGGCGTTCCATTGGTTTCCACGTGGATTGTATCACCATTGCTGGTAACAATGCTGTTCGGAAAATTCTGGAAAGTCGCCCGTCTGCCGAAAACATCCATTGCACTTTTTATAAACTGCTCCCGTCCCTCTTCAGGATGAAGATCATAAAAGTGTTTCTTTCCTGTAAGTTCACCAGGGTCATAGCCCCATACATTTTTTGCATGCCTGCTCACGTAGGTGTACAAACCGTCGGCATCCACCTCCCAGATGACGGTCTGGGTTTGTTCGGCTGCACGCAGGAACCTGTTCTCGCTTAACCGCAGGTTGTCTTCGGCGACTTTGCGTTCGGTAATGTCGCGGGCTATCCCGCATAACCCGGTTACATTTCCCCGCACATCCTTCAGCGGAACTTTTATTGTGTGAAAATGCCTGAGCTCGCCATTCACGGGCTTGGAAGGGAACTCCTCGAAGTTCACCCCCGCAAGCACACCCCGGTCTATCTCTTCAATATGAGCGGCGTTTTCAATGCCAAAGAGATCAGTGTCGGTTTTGCCGAGAATCTGACCGACAGGAATGCCAAACAGTGTCTCCATGGCACTGTTCGCCTTTATATATCTCAGCGACAGGTCTTTGATGAAAATCGAATCCAGGGCGGTCTCAACAATCGAGTTGAGCAGTTCCTTGCTTTCAAACAGTTCGGCCTCCGCTCGTTTTCGCCCGGTAATGTCACGGATAATAAAAATCATTGTGTCCGGCCGCCCTTCGGCTTTACGGGCAATCTCACCGTTTACCTCAATATCAAGAAAAGTTCCATCGGCCCGTATGGCTTGGTATTCCTCCGGTCCGTTCAGCAAACCCTGCTGCATCAGGCCAATCTCCGAAAGGGCTTTTTCATGGTCTTCGGGGACGAGGAATTCCAGCAGTTTCAGGCCTACAACCTGGCTCTCGTCATTATAACCCAACAACGACAAGGTTATGGGAGATATGATCAGGATCTGGCCGTCAAGCCCGGTAATTACAACGGCGTCGGGCGATGCATGAAGGATTGACCGGTACATGGCCTCACTGCGCTGTATTGCATTTTCAGCCTCTTTGCGCCCGGTAATGTCACGTTCAATATAGAGAATTTTATCAGGATTGCCCGCGGCATCTGACAGCAGGGTGGAATAGAGTTCAACCTGGATCCTGCTGCTGTCTTTTTTTACAGCCAGGTATTCAGAAAGGTTGTAGGCGCTTTTCCCTGCAGCCAGGTTGCCAATGTTGTCAACCATCTCCTGGTGGCACGACGGGTCAATGAAATCAAAAACATTGGCTCCCAGGCAGCTGTTTTTTTCTTCGCTGGTGTAACCATATATTTCTGCAAGATTATCCGACATAAACAACAGCTTCCCGTCAAGCGACACCATACCGATGCCGTCAGGCGTGGTTGATACGAGGGTTTCCCATTTATTGCTGCTTTGCCTGATTGCCTCTTCGGCCTGCCTGCGGGCAGAAATATCCTGGATGATCCCGTTTACAGACAGCGGTTTGCCTTCAGGATCCGCGTCAAGGGTGGCCCTGGAAAGTACGATCCGTTGCGGAGAACCGTCGGCGGGGTTGATGGAATATTCAATTTCGTAGGGAATCCCCTTGCCTACAAGGTCAACCAGGGCCTGGTGGACCCGTTTGCGGTCGGGGATGCAATCCTCTACCCGGGCAAGTGTAAAGTGCTCGTCATCCAGGGGCTGACCGAACAACCTTTTCGCCTCGGCAGATCCGCGCAGTTTCCGGGTGGCTGGGTCATACGACCATGAGCCGATAAGGCCGATCCTCTGCGCTGTTTCAAGTTGCGAGTTGACCGCCAGCAGCTCCATGTTGCTCTCGTAAAGGGCCTCTTCGGCAAGTTTCCGTTCGGTTATGTTCCGGCCCACCCCGACAATGGCAACAACCTTGTTGTGTTCGTCAAGAATGGCTTTATCCGAC
>JBAXFZ010000472.1:0-3185 GCA_037139685.1 Bacteroidota bacterium | reverse complement strand
GGAGGGGCTGGATGAGAAACTGCTGCTCCGCGCCGACGGAACTTCCGTATATATGACCCAGGATTTAGGCACGGCGCAGCTTCGCCATGATGAGTTCCATCCCTCTGCAATGATCTATGTTGTGGGGAATGAGCAGAATTACCATTTCGACGTGCTTAAAAAGGTGTTGATAAAACTGGGGAAGGAATTTGCCGCTCACATTAACCATCTGTCGTATGGCATGGTTGAACTGCCGCTGGGGAAGATGAAATCACGCGAAGGTACCGTAGTGGATGCGGATGACCTGATGGAGGAAATGTACAAAACGGCAGAAGCGACAACCCGGGAGCTCGGCAAGGCAGACGAACTTTCGGACGAGGATGCAGGGGCACTTTTCAATACAATCGGGCTGGGGGCCCTGAAATACTTTATCCTGAAAGTTGACCCGAAGAAAAACATGTTGTTTGATCCTAAGGAATCAATCGACTTTAACGGGAATACCGGGCCCTTTATACAATATACCTATGCGCGCATACAGTCACTGTTGCTGAAAGCCGGGATCGCCGGTTATCGCTGGGAGGAGACAGCCCTGACTGGCAAGTCCCCGCTCCTGGCTTCCGAGAAGGATACAATTAAACGCCTGTTCATGTTCGAAGCGGCGGTTACGCAAGCAGGAAATGAGATGAATCCATCAGTCATTGCAAACTATGTATACGACCTTGCAAAGGGTTTCAACCAGCTTTACCAGGAATTGCCCGTGCTGAAGGAAACAGACCGGGAAAAGGTGCTACTGCGCCTTTGTATCACTGATTTTGCCGGCCGGACAATCCGGCAATCGATGAAACTTCTTGGCATCCGGGTCCCGTCACGGATGTAATAAAAAAAGAGGGTGTCCCAAAAGGCCGCCCTCTTTTTTTTTATTGTCTTCAATCCGTGCAACCACAAGTCACCGCATCGCGTCTACGCCTGGGTCATTCACAAAGAGTTGTCTAAGATTTTATCGGTGATCGCCCCAGTCAAGGCCGCTCATGCGGTGGCTTGTGCCCCGCCAGGTAAAGAATGGGTTAAAATTGACAGGAAATGGTCTTAGCAGGACCATTTTTTCAGGTTATGTGCAATACTGAGAAGCCCAGCTTCGATTTCAACTTTAGCACAACCTCTGAGCATAAATCTCTTGAAGCCTTTGTTGAACTTAATATTCCCAAAAACAGGTTCCACATCCCAGGGTCGTTTCTTTCGGTGCATAATCCCTTCTTCACTCAATAGAAGATCCCTTGCATTTGCCTTAAGCTGCCTGAGCTTATGGTTTACCTCAATGACCCGATTGCCGCTGGTTTTATGACACATTCCCTGCAATGGACACCCATGACAGTTCTGAGCCTGATAACACTCATAGAGTTGAGTAAATCCCTCTCCATTGGTGCGTTTTCTGGTTCCAATTCGTTTCATTTGCTGACCCATGGGGCAGTAATAGCAATCGTTTTCTGCATTGTAATGTAGCTTGTCTGCAACAAAGGGATGCTTTTTGTCATTGCCATGTTGGTCTTTATCAAAGTAATTGTCTTTTACAAAAGCCTGGATATCCAGTTCTGCTAAAAGCTGATAGTTTTGCTCTGAACCATAGCCTGCATCGGCCGTTACGGTTTGAGGCATTTGTCCATAAAGTGTGTTGAACCCCTCCAGGTGAGAAGGCAAGGTCCTGGTATCAGTTGGATTTTGATGGATACTGTAATTTAAAATAAATTGATCATGGGTGGATATCTGCAAGTTATAGCCTGGTTTAAGCTGGCCATTGAGCATGTGATCTTCTTTCATGCGCATGAATGTTGCATCAGGATCTGTCTTTGAGTAACTGTTACGTCCGTTAAGGATTTTCTCCTCATTGTCATACCGGTCAAGGTTTTCCGGCCAGTTCTTGGCTGCATATTTTAATTTCTGACTAATCTTCTTGCTTACAGGTTTATCTTTCAGAGCTTCGTTAATTTTATTGATCGTAACTGTAACTTTCTGAGAATCTATTTGTTCAAAGGATGTGGGGGTGGTATCCTGAAGTTCTTCCTGGGCAACCGTCTGGGTATAAACCCAAAGTTCTTCTAATTGCTTCTTGATTCGTTCTCTACTCGTTTTGATTGCTTTACCCCAGACGAAAGTATAACGGTTTGCTTTAGATTCGATCTTTGTTCCATCGATATAAACCTCTTTCAGATTAACAAGCCCTTCAGCAACCAACAACTCGACAACATGTCCAAAAACCTGTTTAAGGACAAGTTTTAACCGCTCGCTGCGGAAACGGTTGATGGTATTATGATCAGGTGTATTCATCCCGCTGATCCACATAAAATTGATGTTCTCCTTCAGGGCTGCTTCCATCCTGCGTGAAGAATATATGTTGCTCAGGTAGGAGAAAACGACCACTTTCAACAACATTCGGGGATGGTAACTTGAAGTTCCTCCTCCTTTGTACTTAACAAACAGAGGATCAATATCTATCTGGTCGATGACCTGATTTACGATACGCACTGGATGATTTTTATCAATCATCTCTTCCAACGAAGGTGGAATCAGCATGATCTGGTTCTGCGCGTATTCTTTGAATTTGACTTTGCTATTCTTTATCGTTTCCATGCTACAAGATAATCATATCTCGCAGTCAGTCAACAATTTAAGCTAATATTTTATCACCATGTTATTAACAATCAGTTAATTAAAATAGAAAAGAGGCTGTCTCAAACTTTTGAGACAGCCTCTTTTTCAAACATTAACCAAAACCTAGTTCACAACAATTTTCTTGGTGATAAAGCCATCGGCCATTTTGATCTGCAGGCTGTAAACGCCTGATTTCATGCCTGATGTATTGATGGTAAGGGTCGATGCATCGGTGGATTGGCTGTAAACAACCTGGCCGACCATATTCATAAGCTTAACCTCCTGGATATTCTGATTTCCCTGGATGTTGAGCATATCTTTAACGGGATTCGGGAAAACCGAAACGGTAGCTGCCGACTGTTCGTTGATGCCAACGCCGCCAACATAGATCAGACCGGTTTTAACCTTGGTGGTGATTCCCCATGAGTTTGTAACTGTCAGGGTCACGTTGTAGGTGCCGGGAGTGTTATAAACAATGGTAGGATGCCTGTTGGTGGAGGTGGCAGGAGTTCCGCCCGGGCATGTCCATGCAACGGTTGATGTTGAATGGGCGCCCTGTG
>JBAXFZ010000471.1:0-3192 GCA_037139685.1 Bacteroidota bacterium | reverse complement strand
TAGAGTAGCTGACTACGGATCAGCAGGTTGGGGGTTTGAATCCCTCTGGGGTCACAGAAAGATCAGCCACTTGCACAAATTGTTGCAGGTGGCTGTTGTCTTTTAATCGTTTTGTTGAATAACCTTTACCGTTTTGTAATCAGGGCTTCACTGTATCGCTGTCATACCGTATAGAATTGATATTCTGCTATGTAAAAAATAGGAAGTTATAAAATTTGGTAATTAAAATACCATCTTATATATTTGTAACAAAACAGGCATCTGAAACTCTGTTGCAAAGGTGCCCTGCACGAACCCTGCCGGACCCGTTCATTGTTCATCCCGCAACCGGCAAAAGTGTGTAAACCGAGATGTACTAAAATAAATTCAGAGCTATGACACAAATTGAAATTGCTGAAAAAATAATTCCGTTTCTTGTTGAAGAATTTGAGATTGAAGCCGACCTGATAACACCGGATGCAAACCTTCGTGAGACACTCCAGCTTGACAGCCTGGACTATATTGATCTTGTAGTTGTGATTGAAAGCAACTTTGGTTTTAAGGTCACAGTCGGGGATTTTCAGAATTTAGTCACCTTCAATGACCTTTATTGTTATGTGGATTCCAAAATCAACACTCCGGGGGAACGGGTTTGAATTCTGATGTACCGACATGGATATGCTCCTGAAATTATCCGGCAATTTTACTAAAAACTTTATAAAAGCAACCATAAGCATCATCCTCCCGGTTGTATTTGGACTGGCCTTTTCAATAGCCTGCTATTCAGCACTTAAGCCGGAAATTTCACTTTCTTTGCAGGAGACATTACCTTTTTTACTGGCCCTGGTTGCTATCATCCCATTACACCTTGTTTCATGGGGATTTCAGGATGAAAATCCCGCGAGAAATTTCAATGGCCTGGCATACCCGGTATCAATCGCCAGTATGGCTACCATAGGCAGTTTTGCAGCACTTTTTATTTTTAAAACGGAGATTGCCAGGGAGTTTGCCATACTTGGCACAATTGCCGTTGCAGCTACCTCATTGTTCTCACTCGTGCCTGCAATGCAGCTGACGGGTTTGCGGCCGGGAAGCCTGGCTGCAGGAAAATGGCTTGAAAAGGCAGTCCTGGAAAATCCCGGTAAAAATCCATACCTGGTCTTGCCTGTTATTTTGCTTACTCCCGGATTTCTCTATTTTGCACAATTCATTGAACCGGGTAATGTTATCACGGGCATGGGGAGCCTGCATGATTTTATTTTATTTGCCCTGCTTTCCTCCCTTGCCGGTTTCCTTATTATATTGGTTGCCTATGGAAGGATGGAACTGGCTTTGAGTGCCTCCTTGCCCGTGGTTGTTTTCTGGGTCTGGATAGCTGGGCTTATGGGTTTTTTTCACCTCCGGTTAAACACCGGCCACATCTTCATGTCAATCCTTTTGGCCGGAACCGGGAATTATTACGCTGTAATGACCCTTGAGGCTTTATGCAACGGGTACAGGACGGGGAAGAAACAGATGAAATCAACACGCTTGGGCATTCTTCTTTCGGCGATTACAATCCTGGCAGTTTCCGTCCTTACCTTTATTCCTGCAAATCCGGCAATACGATCAGCTATCCTTATATCATTTCCGGGAATATTTTCACTGTTGCTTATGACACAGGTTCTGGAGCCATTTCTCTTCAACATCTTTGTGAATGGACCGGTAGACAGGGGATTTGCACCGGTAAGCTTTTCGACCCTTTTAAAATCGGTACTGGCCTACACCTTTTTTATCCTGGGATGCCTCTTCCTGAGCATTTCAGGTATTATCCTGCTGGGAATCAATCCGTTTTACAGGAAAAGAGCAAAAATACTGTTTAATTTCCTGATCAGTCTCAATACCAGGGCGCAGATCTATGTAATGATCAATGTGACGAAAAGAGTCGTGCTGGCCGAAAAACCCGATTACTCAAAACCCGCAGTGTTTGTTGCCAACCACCAGTCGGTGCTGGACATACTCTCCATGATCATGCTCAGTCCAAGGATAATCCTGCTCACAAACCGCTGGGTCTGGAACTCACCCCTGTTTGGTTATGTCGTAAGGTTTGCAGGCTATTACCCAATATTTGAGGGGGCAGACCCGGGTATCGAAATATTAAAATCAAAAGTTGAGGAGGGATATTCAATCGCCATTTTCCCTGAAGGCACCAGGTCGAGGCATGGGGAGATCGGGCGGTTCCACAAGGGAGCCTTTTATCTCGCCCATAAACTTGAACTTGATATTATCCCTGTCATATTTCACGATACCTGCGAATGCATTGCAAAGGGCAGCTTCATTGTCCGCGACACAACCTTTACAATAAAAATCCTGCCGCGGATCCGCTTCAGTGATCCTGGTTTTGGAACATCCTACCAGCAGACGACGAAAAAAATTCATGAAATGTTCAGGAGGGAATATGCCCTGCTTGATGAAGAGATGCACCATCCTGCCTACTACAGGGACAAGCTTTCCGGTAATTTCCTGTTCAAAGGCATCCTGCCTGAAATTCAAATGAAGGTGAATTTGTGGATGGAAAACAATTACCAGCTTTTTCACAGACTGGCCCCCGCAAAGGGAGTGATCATCGTTGCTGATTGCGGCTATGGATTTATGGCATGGATGCTTGCCTGGATGGCTCCCGGCAGGGAGGTCATTGGTTTGGATGATGACCGTGTCAAGATTGAAATTGCTGGAAGCGGTTATGAGAGACCGTCAAATTTACGTTTTGTCAGCGCGGAAGCGGCGGATTACGCAACCACCACGGCCAGTTGCGTTATTTTCAATGAGGGGCTGGATGGCATAAAACGGAATACCCGGGTTCATGCTTTTACCGGTTGTGCATCGCGGTTGCAGCCAGGGGGGTCAATTATAATCAGGACGGGCAGCCGGAATTTTTACAGTGTACATATAACCAGGCGGCTACGCGGATTTCCCGCACCGCCGGTGTCAGGTTTTACAAAAAAGAAAGTCAACGGGGTGCCTGTTGAGGCGGACGACCTGATCTGCCTTGGGAAAAACCTGGGTTTTGAATTCAGTCGTCATGCACAGGAGCGGACATCCGATCAAATTATAGTATTCAAAAAGTGAGTAATGGGTGATAACTACGATGTGGTCATTATCGGCAGTGGCCTGGGAGGGCTGATGTGCGGAGCCTTCCTGAGCAAAAACGGGTTTAAGGTTGTGGTACTTGAG
>JBAXFZ010000470.1:0-3194 GCA_037139685.1 Bacteroidota bacterium | reverse complement strand
TCAAGTACCACATTGAAATCCCGGATGACTATTTCACCAACCGGTTCCCCTCACCTGACTATACCCGTGAGCAGCGTGAAGCGGCCCGAACCCGGGTACTGGCTGATATGAACGACTTCCTTTCAGATGTCGAAAACTCAGGCAAAACCTTCGTTTCCTTCAACTTTTTCAGCAAGTTCAAAAGCGAGTACCTGGCAGGCTGGAAGATCAATGTGATCGACAACAAGCTTAAGGATGACGCTTATCTACCCGACTCCCAGGCTGCCAACTCGGAAATATTGTTTGCCTTCGGGGTAGATCCTTGCCTGGTGGGATCGGGAATTCCTGGAGGAAGTCTGGGTGCAGGCAGCGGATCAGATAAACGGGAGGCCTTCTGGCAGCTCAATGCAGAAATGGGCATTTACCGGCAGATCAGTCTTGAACCGCTTTATTTCATCCGGGATTTTAACAAATGGTCACCCGACATTGAATTCGATTATGTGACCGTGGACACCTCCCAGACCATGCAGGACCACCCTTCGAAAATTGACAAACGCGTTGACAAAAATATCGCATGATCAGGCTGATTGATAACCTCTCGCAAGTGCTGGCAGCTGCTTCCATCAATGTGAGCAACACCATCGAAAACTGGTTCCCTTATATCGGTGAAGCCCAGGAGAGTTTCATCAGGCCTGTGCTGGGCGATGTGCTTTATGGTCAGCTACAGGATGCAATGGCGCTCGATCCGATACCTCCGGATGACGGAACCACCATGGAAAAACTGGCAACTCTGCTTGAAATGATCCGCAAGCCGCTGGCTTTGTACGCCCTGTGGATTGGTGCCGATGAATTCGGGGTGAGTGTCTCATCCCAGGGCATCCAGGTCATTGAAACACCTACTCACAAGACTGCACCTCAATACCGGGTTCAGAATCTCAAGGAGAACTGGATCCGCCGGGCCAACACATCCCTGGACCTTGTGCTCAAATTCCTGGATGAACACCGTCAGGATTACCCCGGTTATGTTCAGCAGGATGCCGGCCTGTTTATCCGTGATACCCGGGAGTTCAACAGTGAGGTGGATATACGCGAGAGCAGACGGGTTTTCGTAAGCCTCAAACCGATTATCCGCTCTGTGGAGAAAAAGTATATACGACCAGCACTTTCTGCACAATTGTTTGATGAACTCAAACAGGCATGGCAATCCGGAGATGTGTTGACCAACGAACTTGCGGACCTGATGGAGCTGATCCGTCCGGCGCTTGCTCACCTGGTCATGGCCCGTGCGCTGATGGAAATTTCGATCGATGTTCTCGACTGGGGCATTTTCGATACGGCCGGCAATACCTTCTCCAACGTTTCCTCCAAACAGGCTTCCAATAAGGAGCGCATTGCCATCATGGCCGAAGCCAATCAGCAGGATGGTGAAGCCGAACTGAAAGCACTGCAGCAGTTCCTGGATGAGAACGCCGGCGAGGATCTCTATGCTGCCTATTTTCATTCGGCTCGCTATGCCGGCAAGAAAATGGCGGAACACAGAAATGAATTTACCAACAAACCCGATAACTCATTTTTCCTCGTATGAAGCCCATAGAATTTCTCCTCCAGGATGTATTTGATGTAATCAAAATCATCGCTATACCCGTTATTGGGTTTTTCCTGTACCAATTTTATATAGGTGTCACCGCCCTGAAGAAATCGGTCGATAAACTGATCATCCAGATGCAGTGCCGGGAAACCTACTGCACGGAAAAGCACAAAGAGATCGGCGAACACCTGTGCCGTCACGATGCCGGCATCGAGGAGATGAAAATAACCCTGGGCGATCATGGCGAACGAATTTCAAAAGTTGAAGGACAACTATTAAAATAAGCGATATGAAAGAGAGAATCTTTAAAAACTGGAAGACCACCCTGACCGGCATCCTGATGCTCGGGGCAGGTCTGGCACTGGTAGGAATCGGCAAAGCCACGCTCACTGAATACGTGGTGTTCGCACCGGTTTGTTTTGCCCTCATTTTTGTCAAGGACCCCACATTCCGACCGTAAGATGGCAAAGGTAGAACTGTTTGCCCCCAAAATCCTGGCCTTTGAAGGCGGGTTTGTCCATGATCCCACGGACCGGGGAGGCGCAACAAACATGGGAGTTACCCTTTCCACATGGAAACAAGTCGGGTATGATAAGGACGGGGACGGGGATATCGACACCGATGACATCCGGATGCTATCAAAACAGGATGCAATTGCTGTTTTGAAACTTAATTACTGGAACCGCTGGAAAGCAGACCAGATCACCAATCAGAGCATGGCCGAAATTCTGGTGGACTGGCTCTGGGGCAGCGGCAAATGGGGAATCGTCATTCCACAGCGATTGCTCAAGGTTCCTGAAGATGGTATCGTCGGGCCCGCGACACTTTATGCATTGAATTCCGCCAACCAACGCGGACTTCATGCAGCCATCTTTCAGGCCAGGGGTCGGTTCATCCTTGACCTGGTTAAAAACCATCCGGAGCAAAAGAAGTTTTTAGACGGTTGGATGAACCGGTTGAACCAATTCAAATTCGTCGTATGAAAAAACCGGGTTTTCTGATCCTGCTCCTGATCGTTTCAATGACCGGGTGCATCTCTGAGCAACGATGCCAGAAACGCTATCCGCCGGCTGAACGGACCGAAACGTTCATTCAGCATGATACCATCACAAGTGTGAAAGATTCACTTATTCCGCTTTCTCCCGACAGCGGCCTCATCCGGGCGCTGCTTGAATGCCGGGAAGGGAAAGTGGTTATCCGGCAGATCGATGAAATCAAGCCCGGGAAGAAGGTAGTACCGTTCATTGACCTGAGGAACAATGTCCTGACCACCGGAGCACGTGTTGACAGCAGTTCCGTCTATTTTGCCTGGAAGGAAACCCATATCCGGGAAACAAAGCTTCAAATGAAAGTCATCGAGAAACCGGTTTATACGGTGACTGGCTTCCGGAACTTCCTGAGCTGGTCGGGCGGGATAGCCTGGTCGATCCTGCTGATGCTCATAGGTTTTTTGTTGGTCAGGACTTTCATCAAAAAGAAGCTATCCTTATGAATCTGGTTCAGATCGACAACTCCCGACGGTCGCTGCCATCAACCTGGAACGAACTGACCCGAACGCAACTGCTTTACGTTTCCCGGCTTTACAGTGGAAAGCTGAATCTGGTTGATTTCAGGATCAAAGCCCTGC
>JBAXFZ010000469.1:0-3208 GCA_037139685.1 Bacteroidota bacterium | reverse complement strand
AGTGTTTGCAATCTTCAGTTCAGCGGCACGGTTTTCTTTCTCTTCGTTCTGGAAGGCAAGTTCGGTGTTTGCAATCTTCAGCTCAGCCGCCCTGTTTTCCTTCTCTTCGTTCTGGAAGGCAAGTTCAGTGTTTGCAATCTTCAGTTCAGCGGCACGGTTTTCTTTCTCTTCGTTCTGGAAGATGAGGGCGGAATTAGCAATTATCAGTTGTTGCTCTGTGGTTGAAAGGTCCCTGATGGTAGCCTGGATAACAGGTTTTTCCTTCAGGTTGAAGGTGGACAAGGTCACTTTGACAGGGAACTCTTCTCCATTTGCCCTAAGATGAACCCAGTCGAATTGGTTCATCCCCTGCTGATAAGCAACCGTGATTTTTTCCTCTGCTGATAATAAAGAAAATCTGCCATCCTGCTGAACGGGAGGGGAGAGTTCCGACGGGTGTAATCCAATAAAATCTGCTTTGTTCTTTAATCCGAACATTTCAAGTGTTCTCGGGTTACAATCGAAGAAGCCGGTGTGGTTCATCAGCATTATGGCATCATATGATCCTTCATAAATAGATTTGAATTTCTCCTCACTTTCGAGGAGATCAACCTCCGACTTTTTCCTCTTTGTAATATCGTGGCTTATTCCAAGGACTCCAATCACCACCCCTTCTGAATCGTACATGGGTGTCTTGATCGTATCCAGGTATACCCGGGTCCCATCATCGGCATAGGATATCCATTCCTCGTTGCTGATGGGCTTTTTGGCTGTCATTGCAGCATAGTCATGGCTGCGAAACCAATCGGCCTGCTCACTGGAAACAAAATCGTAGTCGGTTTTCCCGATAATATTCGCTTCGGTGGCGCCGAAAAACCGTTCGAACATCTTATTGCATGACTGGTAGACCCCGTCTGTATCCTTCAGCCAGACCAGGTCGGGTATCGTTTGTACCAGGGTACGCAGGCGGACCTCGTTGTTATGCAGGGCTATCTCTGTTTGCTTTCTCTCTGTGGTATTCAGCACCAGACCGCTGATGAGGAGTGGTTTTCCTTCAGGATCCCTTTTTACAATGGATCCGATGTCGTGAAACCATTGATATTTACCCGATTGATCTAATACCCGGTATTCTGATTCGTAATTGTCAATAAGCCCGTCAAAATGGTTTTGCATGGCCTTCATGGTTTTTTTTACATCCTCTGGATGAACAAGTTCCATGAAATCTGTATAATGGGTGAACCTTTCCGGTGGGTAACCCAACATTTCAGCTTTTTTTTTCGCGAAGGTTATATTCCCTGTTGATTTCTCCATTTCCCACCAGGCCATATTGCCGGCATGCATGGCAAGTTCAAGTCTTGACTTGCTGTCGGCCAGTTCGACTTCAGCCAGTTTCCGGGCCGTGATATCGTTTACGACGGTAAACCTGTACTTTTTATCCTGGATATAAATATTTTCGGATGATAAAAGGACATGCTTTATCTCGCCTGTTTTAGATTTTAAGCGGGCTTCTACATTGATTACATTTCCAGAGGGGTCGGCATTTAATAAAACGGACGTTCTTTCTGACTCTGAAAAAATGGCTAATTCCATGGCTGTTTTACCGATTACTTCGGCCTGGCTGAAGCCTAACAAAGCACAGAAGGCTTTGTTTACCTCGATGTATTTGAAATCATCCAGATCACTTAACCCGCATGCCGAGGGATTAATATGAAACAGTTTTGAGAATTTCTCCTCCGACAACCTGATTTTTGAAATATCCTTGGTAACACCGAAAATGACGGGCCTGCCGTCCCAGACCCCGCGCGAAACCCTGGTCTCTACAGGAATTCGCATCCCCGCTTTTGTCATAACCGGAACCAGGCAAACCGATGTCTTCCCGGCCAGCATATCCTTGACCATATCAGAGGCCTCCTCCCTCATTTCGGGGGGATGCACAAAAAGAACGGATTTTCCTGTGAGTTCGTCAGTTGAGTAGCCAAGGCGGTTGGTCACTGTTGAATTCGTTTGAATAATATTTCCCTGTATATCAAGGACAAACAGGAAATCATCAATTGTGTTAAAAAAGGTGTTGTAATTCTTTTGTGTCTGAAGCACCAGGTTCTCCATCTGCCTGCGTTTGGTAATGTCGCGAATATTACACTGGATCACCTTCCGTTTACCTTCAAGGTAGACATTGCTTACAAACTCAACATTGATCTGCTTCCCCTGGGCTGTCTCGAGCGGCAGGTCGTCATACCTTACATATTCCTTTTGTTGCAGCTCTGAGAATTTTTCCTTATTGGCCATTATGTCTTTAAAAAAGCCCAATTCCCAGACCGCTTTATCGATGAAGGAATCATAGGGATAGCCAAGCAACCCGGTTAAAAAGGGATTCACATCCTCGATCATGCCGGTTTCGGCGTCGAGGATGAGAATCCCGTCCTTTGCTGTTTCAAAGAGCCGGCGATAGCGAATTTCAGAAGTGATAACTGATTCAGACAAATTTGTTTCCCCTTTTACCACCGTTTTTTTTGTTGGAACTGTAAGTATACATGAGATTAAGTCGGAACATGATTTATCTTCTCCAGCCCTTGTGCTTCCCATTGTCGTGATGCCCGCCATTGTCGTGCTGTTCGATGATCACCCCAGGTCTTGGAGGGTGGCGCGGCAGTGCCACCATACAGGAGGTGAGCATGGCTGCCCATGATAAAATAAAGATAAAGAGGAGGAATTTTGCGATATTTCCAAGTGCCGTCCTTTTCTGTTTTTCTTCAATGATGCATATATCAGCATGAAGAAGATAATTTGATGCTTTCATGTAATTGGTTATTAATGAATGTGTGCTGTTTGGTGAAGCAATGAAAAAATTAATTGTGCATTTTGGTCGGAATGATATACAGTGGCAGCTTTGTATGGTGTAAAACCATCTCTGTAACGCTGCCCATTATGATCTCATCCAGCCACCTGTGGCTGTGTGATCCCATAACAATGATATCTGCATGTTCATGTTTTGCCGTTTTCATGATGGTGTCTGCAAAATCTCCCTCTTCCACGCAGATTTTAATTGCTGAGTCGCCAAGGTGGTGCCTGGTTTTTTCCAGAAATTGCCGGGAAGCCTCCCTGAGGCCGTCGCTGCTTTCCAAAACCAGCGGTTCCATGGCCAGGTATCCCGAATATCCCATGATCGGGGAATACTCGACGGATGAATAGTATATGGGATCGGTGATCACATGAAGCAGGATGATCTCTG
>JBAXFZ010000468.1:0-3239 GCA_037139685.1 Bacteroidota bacterium | reverse complement strand
ACCTTGTGATGATCAGGGAGATGTCGGAACAGTCGGGCCTTCGTTTTGTATGCCATAATTCGGCCAACAACTGGGTTGGCGCTAAATTTGTAAAATGAACAAAATCCTGGTAAGGGGTATAAAGATCTTTTTGATAGCCGGATTTTCCGCCGGCTTATCCGGCAGGTCGTTTGGGCAGAAACAGGCACTTTTCTCGGGTGATTCCACGAAGTTCACCGGGGAGTTGAATGCCATTTTCTTCAACCTGGCCGACCATGAGAAGAAGATCATTACCCCCTACATGCAGGATTTTATCCAGAAATGGAACCAGGAAAAATTCGATGCCTCCCATAAAAAGATCATTTACGGGATATTGAACGAACTGGTAAGAAAAAAGGTCAGGCCATACCCCGATTTTTTCAACTATGTGAATGCCCTGAACCTGTTCATCAACACAAACCAGCCGGATGAAAATTTCATCCCCTGGTCCGACATCCTCAAAAAACTCATCACGGACAAGAACAGCAGGAATTTCTTCACCTTCCTGGAGTCAACCTCCAACCTCTTTGCCGAGAACCTTGTGTATAAATCAACCACCACCCGCTGGAGGATCACACCGGCATCGTACCATTTTACCTTCGATTCGGTGCCTGTGATTGAGTTTTCAAAGGGTACCCTTACCTGTTATGCCAATGACGACAGCCTGAATATTTATAACACACGGGGAATATATTACCCGCTGACCAGCCAATGGCAGGGGGAGGAGGGGATGGTGAACTGGAAACGGGCGGGGGGAGATCCCGGGAAAATATTTGCCACGCTCAGCCGGTATAAGATCCAGATGCGGTTTTCAAATTTCACCGCCGATTCGGTCCTGCTTACGAACAGGAAATACTTCCCCACACCGATTCTCGGGAAGTATACAGATAAGGTACTGGCGGATGTTACCGAAGAAAAGGCGTCTTATCCCAGGTTCAGCTCATACGACAAGATGATCGGGATTTCAAACCTGTTCAGCAATATCGATTATCTCGGGGGATTTTCGATGGAGGGAAACCGGATCATCGGCACAGGCGACAGGGAAAATGATGCCCGTCTCTTTTTTAAAAAAGATGGTAAGAATTTTGTCGTGGCCAGGTCGAAAATCTATATCATCCGCCCCGACCGGATCAATTCGGGGATGGCCTCCATTACGATCTACCATGAGGATGATTCAATTTACCACCCGGGACTGCAGCTGAAGTACATGGATGATAAAAAAGAGCTCTCGTTCAACAAGGATGAGCGGATGACCGCAACCAGTCCGTGGTTTGACTCTTATCACCAGATTGAGATCTACTGCGAGGCCCTCTACTGGATTGTGGGCGAGCCAAAGATCAGCTTCGAGATGATGAAAGGGCCTTCGAAGGAGAGCAAGGCGGTGTTTGAATCAAGCAGTTATTACTCCTCGCACAGGTATGAGAAGTTCAAGGGGATCGATGATGCCAACCCGCTGAACCTGGTCAAGCTTTTCACGATCCAGAAGAAATCGAGGGATTTCACCCTTGACGAAATTACCCGATACCTGAACAAACCCATGGAACAGGTCGAGGCGCAGTTGCTGAATATGGCCACCAGGGGTTTCCTGCTCTACGACAATGAAAGCAAGACGGCCCGGGTCAAGGATAAGCTGTTCAAATACATAGATGCCTTCGCCGGAAAGTCTGATTATGATGTTATCTTCTTCAACTCTTTTGTGACCAATAACACAAACGGTATTTTGTACCTCGATTCGTTTGATCTGAAAATCCAGGGGGTACAGATGATCGTGCTGAGCGATTCCCAGCAGGTTTATGTCTATCCGCGGAATGCCGAGATCGTGATGAAAAAGGGGATGGATTTTGTCTTTTCAGGCAAGCTGGGGGCAGGGCTCTTTGATTTTTATGCAAAGGATTGCTCCTTCCAGTACAACAAATTCAAACTAAACCTCCCGGTAGTTGATTCGATGCTCTTCTATGTTACCAGCAAGACCCTCGATCCGAAAACAGGGACCTACCCGCTGGTCAAGGTGAAATCTGCCGTTACCGGGCTCAGCGGCGACCTGCTGATCGATGATCCCGGGAACAAGTCGGGCCTGAAAAACCTGAAGCAGTATCCCCAGTTCACCAACAAAAACACGGCCATGGTGTATTACAGCAATGGCTCCATCCAGAAGGGGGTATATCCGAAGGATAAGTTTTTTTATGAGGTGAAACCCTTTGTAATCAAAGGTCTTGATGACCTGGTGACCGACAGCCTGAAGTTCTCGGGTTCGCTTCAGACGGCCGGGATCTTCCCGCAGATCGAGGAGCCGCTCAAGGTGCGTCCCGATTATTCGCTGGGATTGGAAAAGACAATAGGGCCGGAAGGGATCCCCATTTACGGGGGAAAGGGGACCTTCAGCGCCAAAGTTGACCTGAGCAACCGCGGGTTGCACGGCGACGGCACCTTCACATACCTGAATTCAACCAGCTATTCGCCCGATTTTACCTTCCTGCCCGACTCCATGAAGACACTGGCGAAGAGATTCAGTACTGTCGAGGTTGACGGGGCGGTGCAATACCCCCAGGTGAACGCCGATTCGGTCAGGGAATTCTGGAGGCCCTATAAGGATTCGCTCACCATCGCAAGCACAACCCGGTACATGGGAATGTACAACAACCAGTCGACTTTCGCGGGTAGCCTCACCCTCACCCCCGTCATTCTCAGCGGAACCGGCACTGTAAGGATCAAGGATGCGGAGATGGATTCGAAGGGATTTAACTTTAAAAGGCGAACTTTCGATGCCCTTATTGCCAATTTCCGGATCAAGTCGTATGACCTGGCCGACCTGACCATCTCCACGAAAAATTACCAGACCCATTTTGATTTCGACCATCGCAAGGGTGAATTCAAATCGAATGTCGGCATATCAAGGGTGGAGTTCCCGCTCAACAAGTACATATGTACAATGGACCGGTTTGACTGGCTGATCGACAGCGAGGAGATCCTGCTTTACAACGAGCAAAGCAAAAAGCGTATAGCCGATTCGCTGAGCCTTGCCCAGCTGATCGATGTGGCCTATACCGGATCTGAATTCATTTCGGTGCACCCCCTCCAGGATTCCCTTAAATTCTTCGCCGCCAGGGCCCGTTACAACCTCCGGACCAATGTTATCAACGCCCAGGAGGTGAAGATCATCAAGGTGGCCGATGCCGCCATCTATCCAGATTCAGGTAAAGTGGTGTTCATGAAGGACGCCC
>JBAXFZ010000467.1:0-3252 GCA_037139685.1 Bacteroidota bacterium | reverse complement strand
AAAAATAATGAACCGGATTGGTATTTACTTCTGAAATAAGGAATGCAAAGGTAGGGAATTTTTCGATAAGCGCATCATAAAGCCATTCTTTTACCCACTGTTCGCTTTCATAATGACCAATATCGGCCAGAAGCATCCTCTTCCCTGCATCGAAAAAATCATGGTATTTAAGGTCGGCTGTAAGAAATGCATCGGCTCCGGAATTAAGAGCTTCGGAGAGAAGAAAACTACCTGACCCGGTACACAATGCAATGGATTTTATTTCAGATGAAAGCAGCTCCGAATGCCTGATTACCGGAATTTCCAGACATTTTTTCAAGTGGGCAAGAAACTGGGACTGCCCCATCGGGTTTGCCAGTTCACCGATCAATCCGGCACCTGAATTTGAACCGGCGTTTCTTAGCTGGTAAATATCATATGCCACCTCTTCATATGGGTGAGCCGCCAGCAGGGCCTTAACCACACGGCTTTCAAGGTATTCGGGCATGATCATTTCGATCCGAAGCTCCTTCTCGACATGCAACTTGTTTATCTCTCCAACAAAGGGGTTTGCAAGGCCGGAGGCACGGAAAGTCCCCTCCCCTTCAAGGTTGTAACTGCACTTGTCATAATTACCTATCGTCCCGGCTCCTGCTTCAAACAAGGCATTCCGAACCGCCTCCGCATATTCCGGCGGGCAGAAGGTAACCAGTTTTGACAGCGACCCGGTTCGCGGGCTGAGAATTTTATAGTTTGAAATGCCCAGCCTGGAGAAAACCCGGGCATTTAACCCGTGCAGGGTATTATCAAGATTGGTGTGAATGGCATATACGGCGATGTTGTTCCTGATGGCAAGGGTAAGAATCGTTGTTTCAGGCCTGCCGGGAACCAGTTTTTTAATTCCTTTGAAAATAAACGGATGGTGCGAAACAACCAGGTTGCACTTGCTGTTTACCGCCTCCATCATCACCTCTTCGGTAAGGTCGAGACACAGCAGGGCCTTTTGGAATTCCCAATCCGGGTTCCCGGTTAAAAATCCGCAATTATCATAATCTTCCTGGAATGAAAGGGGTGAAAGGGACTCCAGGTAATTCCCGATATCAGCAATTTTCATCTTCAACCGTTTTTCGATATCAAAGATACATATTTTCCCTTACAGCCGTCCCGTCCCTGTGTTCATAAAATGTTTATAAATAGCTCCGCCGCTGCGCCATTTTCATCCTCAAATTTGCAAAATTTGATACCATACTGGAAAGGAGTGCAAAAAAATGAAAAGTCCTGTTATAGTTGTGGTTGACAGCAACGCGGTTCACCGGAACCTGCTCAATTACAACCTCGCGGTGAATAAATTTTTAAATGTTCATACCTTTCTTTCGCAAGATGAGTGTTTATACCGGTTGAAAAAGAATTTCATTCCTGATTTCATCATCACCGATCTGGAGCCCAATGATCCAAAGAGGTTTGATTTTCTGTTCAGGATAAGGGAGATATCACCAACAACCAGCGTTATCTGTTTTACCGAAATTGACGATCCCGAAATAGTCGCCGGTTCGCAGGAAGCCGGTGCTGTTGACTATATCCTGAAGACAAACAAACCCGATTCCGGCATATCTGAATTACTGAAAAACATCCGTTTTCTCGCCAGGGAAAAGCAAGGTGCTGACTAATAGCAGCCTGCTCCCGGTTCATTCCTTCATTGTTAGGGTGAATTTTTTTACACTTTTGTAATTGGTTGATTTTTTTTTCTAACTTAGACGCTTCAAATATGACAAAGCTCCTACAGGTTATATTGTATCCCGTTGCTTGGTGTTATGGTTTGACCATGATGATCAGAAATTGGCTGTTTGATCTTCACATCCTCCCTTCAAAAAAATTCGGAATCCCCGTCATTTCAATCGGCAACCTCACTTATGGAGGGACCGGGAAGACGCCTCATATTGAATACCTGATAAGGCTGCTTTCTCCTTCGAACAAGGTTGCCACCCTGAGTCGCGGATATGGCCGGAAAAGCAACGGGTTCATTCTTGCCTCCGGGCAACCCGATGTGAAATCTGTCGGCGACGAACCCCTCCAGTATTTCAGTAAATTCAAAGAGGTGGTTGTTGCTGTTGATGAACAGCGAAAAAGGGGCATACAGTTGTTACTTGCCAAATTCCCCGGGCTGCGGGCGATCCTCCTGGATGATGCATTCCAGCATCGCCATGTCAAGCCGGGGTTATCGATCCTGCTGACCGATTACCACAGGCTCTATCCTGAAGATTTCATCCTGCCGTCAGGAACGTTGCGGGAGTTCAGGTGCGGGGCCAGGAGGGCAAACATCATCGTGGTGACCAAGACCCCGAGGGTGTTTTCGCCCATCACGCGCAGGCGGATTATTGAAGATCTGCGGCCTGCAAACCACCAGCAGGTATTTTTTTCATACATCAAATACCTGGATCCGGTGCCGGTTTTCGAGTCACAGTTTCCGGAATTCCCGCCAAAGGTGAGCATTATCCTGCTGTTTACAGGCATTGCAGATGACTACCCGCTTCGTGAACATTTAAACCGTATGTGCCGGGAACTGGTGGTTGTGAAATTTGCCGATCACCATGCCTTCAACCTTCGTGATATAGAAGGCCTCATAAAAAAATTCATCGATCTCCCTTCACGGAAAAAGGTTATGATAACCACCGAAAAAGATGTAATGCGGCTTAAAACTCCTGAGCTAAGCACTAATCTGAAAAATTTACCGTTATTTTACGTTCCGATGGAGATCGATTTTCACGGAACCGATAAAGATAACTTTGACAAGGAGATTTTAAGCTATGTTGATAAAAATTAAAGAAACGGTTGCATACCTGGAGAGCAGGGTTTCAATTAAACCCGAGATCGGAATTATTCTTGGAACTGGCCTGGGCGGGCTTGTCAACGAAATCGATGTTCACCAGACCATCCCCTATGAATCCATTCCAAATTTCCCGGTTTCTACGGTACAGGGGCACCAGGGACAGCTGATTTTCGGTACCATGAGCGGCAAAGCCATTGTTGCCATGCAGGGACGATTCCATTACTACGAGGGATATACCATGCAGGAACTTACCTTCCCGGTAAGGGTAATGAAATTCCTGGGCATCAACCTGCTGATCCTTTCAAATGCGAGCGGCGGGGTGAATCCCGATTTTGAAGTCGGCGATATCATGGTCATCGAGGACCATATCAACCTGATGAAAGACAACCCGCTGATGGGAAAAAACGATGAAGCTATCGGTGTGCGATTTCCCGACATGGGTCATG
>JBAXFZ010000466.1:0-3257 GCA_037139685.1 Bacteroidota bacterium | reverse complement strand
CAACGTATACCGGCTGGCTGAAGTAAGCAACAACATCATCGACCAGTGTGTGGCCCAGGGAGTTCCATTTGCCCGGGAATATGGCGGATCGCTTGAAAACCGCTCCTTCGGCGGCGCCCAGGTTTCACGTACATTTTTTGCCCGCGGACAAACCGGGCAGCAGCTGCTCCTGGGCTCCTATGGCGCACTCAGCCGCCAGATCAAACTCGGAACCGTAAAACTTTACGACCGCCATGAAATGATGGATGTGGTGCTTGTCGACGGCAAAGCGCGCGGCATCATTGCACGCAACCTGATCACGGGGAAGCTTGAACGCCATTTCGGACATGCCGTGGTTGTCGCCACCGGCGGGTACGGGAACGTATTTTACCTCTCCACCAATGCCATGGGCTCAAACACCAGCGCCATCTGGCAGATTTTCAAGAAGGGTGCCTATTTTGCAAACCCCTGCTTTACCCAGATCCACCCCACCTGCATCCCTGTCCACGGCGATTACCAGTCGAAGCTCACCCTGATGAGCGAAAGCCTCCGCAACGATGGCCGCATCTGGGTGCCAAAAAGAGCGGAAGATGCCGAAGCACATCGCAATGGCAAACTTAAAGCCAACGATATTCCGGAAGAGAACCGTGATTATTTCCTTGAACGCCGCTACCCGGCTTTCGGGAACCTGGTTCCCCGCGATGTTGCATCGCGTGCAGCCAAAGAGCGGTGCGATTCGGGTTTTGGCGTTGGCCCTACTGGGCTGGCCGTATTCCTTGATTTCAGGGAGTCGATCGGTCGTCTTGGAAAAAATGTGATCGAAGAACGCTACGGCAACCTTTTCCAGATGTATGAAAAGATTGTTGATGAAAACCCCTATGTCAACCCGATGATGATCTATCCCGCCGTGCATTATACAATGGGCGGCACCTGGGTAGATTACGAACTGCAGACTACCGTGACCGGTTTGTTTGCCGCCGGCGAAGCCAACTTCTCCGACCATGGCGCCAACCGCCTCGGCGCATCGGCCCTGATGCAGGGACTGGCCGACGGTTATTTCGTGTTGCCCTATACCATTCAGAATTACCTTGCAGGGGAAATCCGCGTTGCAAGGATGTCGACCGATAAAGCAGAATTTGCCGAGGCTGAAAAAGCCGTCCAGGCCCGTCTCGATAAACTGATGTCGGTCAGGGGAAACAGGTCGGTTGACCATTTCCACAAGGAACTTGGAAAGATCATGTGGGAACACGTCGGGATGGGACGAACCGAAGCCGGTCTGAAAAAGGCCATTGAGCTGATCCGCAAGCTCAGGGCTGAATTCTGGAAGGATGTTAAAATCCCGGGAAGCCAGGGTGAACTGAACGTGGAACTTGAGAAGGCCAACCGTGTAGCCGATTTCCTTGAACTTGGCGAACTGCTGGCATTCGATGCGCTGAACCGGAACGAAAGCTGCGGCGGCCATTTCCGCGAAGAATACCAGACCGACGAAGGCGAATGCAAGCGAAATGACGATGATTTCAAGTACGTTGCGGCATGGGAATACATTTCGGAAGGAGAGTTCAAACTGCACAAGGAAGACCTGGTTTATGAAGAAATTGAAGTGAAACAGAGAATCTACAAATAATTTGCGATTTGCGGGTCACGCTTCACGCATCACCTGTCACGCATCACGAAAAACGAATAACGATATTAAATAGCTGGTATATATGAAATTGACGCTGAAGATCTGGAGACAGAAGGATGCGAAATCCGCCGGGAAGTTTGTCACCTACTCCCTTGATAATATTTCACCGAATTGCTCTTTCCTTGAGATGTTGGATATCCTGAATGAACAACTGATTCAGAAAAACGATGACCCGGTTGTATTTGACCATGATTGCCGCGAGGGAATCTGCGGAATGTGCAGCCTGTACATCAACGGCCGGCCCCATGGCCCCGATGATGCAGTCACGGCATGCCAGCTCCATATGCGCAAATTCAGCGATGGCGACACCATTGTCATTGAACCCTGGCGTGCGAGGCCCTTCCCGGTTATCAAAGACCTGATGGTCGACCGTTCCGCATTCGACAAGATCATCCAGGAAGGCGGCTATATCTCCGTTAATACCGGGGGTGCTGCCGAAGCCAACAGCATCCTTGTCGGCAAGGAAAATTCAGAACTGGCTATGGATGCCGCGGCCTGTATCGGTTGCGGCGCCTGTGTTGCAGCCTGTAAAAACGCCTCCGCCATGCTCTTCGTTTCGGCCAAGATCTCGCAGTTCGCCCTCCTGCCGCAAGGCCAGGTGGAGGCCAAGCAACGGGTAAAGAAGATGGTAAAGATGATGGATGAACTCGGATTTGGGAACTGCACGAATACTTACGCATGTGAAGCAGAATGCCCCAAGCTGATATCCCGCTCCAACATTGCCCGGATGAACCGTGAATTCCTTTGTGCAAAGGCCGTATAATACTTATTTGTTTCAGTTCAAGTTTGCCACGGTAAAATTACCCAACACCGTTAAGCTGATGCCCGGCTTAACGGTAAATGTCTCCCCGCTTCCTGCCAGCATATTCCGGACTGTTGCCTGCCGGTTGATAACCGTACGCCGGCAATGCTGAAATTCAACCCAGGGGTTGCCAGTGCCGGGCCTATCTTTGTCCGGTTGGCCGGGTATGCTGTCAGGCTACCCAAAGCATTCACAGTACCTGTAACAATGAGGTTGTAATTACCATTGGTCTCGGCAAATGTTAATGCAGTAACATTATTTACAAGTGTTGAAGGCAGGCAGGAAGTATTCGACGAAGCCTGCCCTGTTGAATATTTATTAACTTTTTCACCTCCTGCCATTACCTTTCAGCACCGGACCTGATTAAGCAGGAAAAAAGCCATGTCAGCCATCATCCGGTTCAAACCTGTTGAAATTGATTCGAAGGTTTATTTCATCGGCAGGAAGAAAAAAATTCTGAAATATCCCGTGAGGTCAGTTTCACTGGTTGCCTTGCCGATAAAGCCAGATGGAGAGAAACAGCAGCTATCGCTGCCTGAGATTTTCTGGTAGGTGTCGCAGCGATGACCTGGGAATGCATGGAGCCAGAAGGGATATCCTGCAAAATATGATTAAGTGGCCATAGGTTGCAGCGAATCGGGAAAATCGGTTAATTTTGTATCCAAATGGCATGTCGTGAACAGCCACTTACAAAAAAAGTTACCAGGCAATCATGAAATTCAGCGAAATACCCGGCAATAATGAGATTAAACGCAAACTGATCCAGACGGTCCTAGATCAGCGGGTTAGCCA
>JBAXFZ010000465.1:0-3266 GCA_037139685.1 Bacteroidota bacterium | reverse complement strand
ATTCCTGGTTCCTGCTCCCGTGGCAATGGTTGCTCCGGCAGGCAATGTCCAGGTATAGCTGGATGCATTGAGGATTTCTGCGCATGAATAAGCCACCCCGTTTGTTCCGGCACAAAGTGCTGCCGTGCCGGTAATTGTTCCGGCTGCATTCGGCAGGGGATTTACAAAGAGGTTGTAAACAGTAGGGGTGACGGCGGCACATCCGAAGGTGTTTGTATAGCTGACGCTGACCCATTGCGCTCCAACCCCTGTCCATGTAACATTGATGGTATTGGTTCCCTGGCCTGACACGAGTGTGCCTCCGGTTGAAACCGCCCAGAGATAATTCAGCATGCCTGAATTTGTGATGTATTGGTTGTTTGCCGAGTTTACGCAGGGATTGTTGCTGCTGCCGATGGTCGGTATCGCGGCAGGATTGATGGTAACATTATAAATCGTCGGGGCCAGTGCGCTGCAGCCCGATGTATTCGAATAATTAACACTGATTGAACGGTTCCCTGCATAGGGCCAGGAGACCGTAACGGTGTTGGTGCCGGCGCCGGCGAGAATGGTCCCTCCCAGCGATACGGACCAGTTGTAGTTGGTCATGCCGGCCTGGGTTGTGTAAACCACGCCGGTTGAGCTGGCGCAAACAATGTTGGGCCCGGTGATTGTAGGAACGGGCAATGCGGAAACATTAACCGTATAGGAGGCCGGGGTTGCAGCAGTGCAGCCATTCCCGTTGGTGTAGCTCACTGTAACAGTTTTTGCACCTGCGGTGGTCCATGTAACAGTGATGCTTGAGGAGGTGGCACCGGTGGTGATACTGCCGCCGGCCGAGATCGACCAGGCATATCCGGTCATTCCTGTTTCGGTGGTGTAAACATTCCCGGTGGAGTTGATGCAAACGTTGGCAGGACCAGTGATAGTGGGGACTGGCAGTGGATTGACCGTGACGGCCAGGTTTGGCGAAACGGTCCCGACGCCGCAAATACTGGAACCTGTAACTGAAATGTTCCCGGACACAGAACCTGTCGGGAAACTGACGGTTATTGTATTGGTACCCGTTCCTGCGGTGATGATAGCTCCTGCAGGCACAGTCCAGTTATAGGTGGTCGCATTGGCAATGGTGGGCACGGTATAAACATACCCGGTTCCGCTGATACACACGCTGGCAGGACCTGTAATTGTACCCGCAGCCGAAGGTATCGGGCAGCCTGTAGAGAAGGTCAGGTCGGTGCCATAGGCGGTCCCTGATGTATTGACCCCCTTTGCCCTGAAATGATAGGTGGTGGCTGGTGCAAGTCCGGTGATGGAGGCTGATATGTTGGTTATAATATACCCGGTTGCAGTTGCCGGTGTGGCAGTTGCAACTGATCCATAACCGGTTGTCAGCCCGTATTCGAAGCTGGCGGCTGTGCTGAGGGTGTTGGCGTTTACCGTGCCGTTAAGGGTGGCAATATTTGCGCCGATCCCGGTTGCTGCCGTGGTAATCACGCTTGGCGGCGGCTGCGTGCCTGTGAATGTTCCGAATGTGCTCAACCCGCTGGCTGTAAGCTGATGGGTTGCAATGACTGCAGGATCATAAGGCGTATAGGGGACCGGATTAACCATAGTGCAGAGAATCTGGCTTTCGGTGCCGTTCACATCTGCAGGAACATACTGGAAGGTGGCACCGCAGTTAAATGCAGTGATACCGCTTTGGGTAAGGGCCCAGTAGCGTTTCAGGTAGCTACCGGTGTTCGGGTCGGTCGGGTATTTGGCATTCACCAGGGAAACTCCTGCATAATTTCCCGCTGCAAAGGTTCCGCTGGTGAAATTAAGGGTCACTGGTGAATATTCCGGTGTTACAGTGTTATCTCCTACAGGGTAGGTGAAACTGCCGGTAAATCCCGTGACAAAGCCTTTCAGCAATTGCCCGGTTCCTGTTGCCACGATCATGTTTGTTGCCGAGGGAGTGCCTGTAATCGCTGCAGTCGTTCCTAACACAAGGTTATTTGTTCCGACGGTGACCAGGCCGCTGGTAAGTTTGAGCGTGCCGTTGACTGTAACCAGGGTGTTCAGGTTTATTCCGCTGGTGTTTGCGGCTTCAATCGTTGAATTTGCACTCGTTGTGATTGTCCCGGCTCCTGAAACCGATTGTGCTGCCGGACCATTCATGGTCACGGTACCTGCAGAGGCCGGTGCAAAATTCAGGATGGCTCCCGTTGCAACGTTGATATTTCCCCTGATCTGGTGGATCCCGGAGGTAGGTCCGGTCATGTTGAAATTCAAAGTTCCATTGGTAACAGTCAGGTTGTCGATTGAAACCGGGCTTCCTCCCGTAGGTGTGAGTACAAACCCTGCGGCATCCACCTCGAAGTTTGCATAAGTCCTTCCCGAAAAAGCGGGGGTGAGGTTGGCAATAACCTTGAAAAGACTCCCGGTCTGGAATACCACGACACTGCTTGGCTGGGTTGCTCCAAAAGGATTGCTGCCTGCCTGCTGGATAAAGCTTGATCCGCTGGCAAAAACGACCGAGCCGAGCGAAACCGTGCCGAAGGGGTTTCCTGAAAAGAAGAGGCCTGCAGTGAAGACTGACCCGGAGTTGAAGGTGATACCTGCAGGGTCGGCTGCCGTAAGCCTGTGGGCAGTGGCTATTGTTGAGGAGAAGGTCATGTTGCCGCTGATGCTGGCGGTTGCAGCGGTTAATATGTTTATTGTTATGGCGTTGGCTGCATTCAGATTCAGGGCGCAACCTGCAGGGATATCAAGATCGGTGCCGGCAACTCCGCTGATGGTAAGGGTTGCGGCGGCAGCACTCTGGAGGTTAACGGTGGTATTGTTTGACATCACCAGCTTCCCGATTGTTTCTGCAGCGGGCAGGGCTGTTACAGTTTTTGCAGTACCGTCGCTGAACTGAAGGATGTCAGTCGATGCAACAACGAACCTGGTAGGATTCCAGTTTGTTGAGGTTGTCCATAAGCCGTTGTCGGCACCCTGCCATGTATAGGTGGCCGGCCCGGTTCCTGTGGTTGTTGCATTTGCACTGGGGATTGTGGGCGCAACATAGTAATTATAGGTTGCATTGTTGGTGCCGTCCCAGGCGTAAGGAATGATGGTGAACGAATATTGGGTTGCCGGAGATAAACCGGAAATTGTTTTTACAAGGGTTGATCCCGGTGTTACCAGGGCGGCCACGGTACCATCGCCAAGAACGCTTCCCACGGTATAGCCTGCAGCATCAGCAGGAATCCCTGTTGGAGCGGCGGCCCCGGTTTTCTGGAGAATCAGGTAGCCATCGGCAC
>JBAXFZ010000464.1:0-3267 GCA_037139685.1 Bacteroidota bacterium | reverse complement strand
GGCTTCATACATGGATGCCTGATATTATGAATGAACTGGCCACCTGGAAAAAAGGAGAGGCGGTCGGCGTAATGGTAAGGAATAACCCAAGGGTAGTAGTCGAAATATGCGAAACCGAAAGTGGAAAACTGTTGTTGACACTTATCAATTACAACACAGGAAGCAGCAATGATGTAACGCTTTCTCTTTCCGAAAAATTGGGAAAGTTGAAATGGAATGAAATTGATGCAAAAGGGGTTGAAAGAGTTTGCAAAAGTAAGAAAGTGGCTTCGGGTTATGAGATTCAGTCAGTCGATGTGATGCCGGCACTCGGCGTAAAGTTTTTTGTGGGGCAATAAAGTTGAAACAAATCTAAAATAGATCATAACAAGATGAGAGACAGATTTCGTAATTTATTCATTATTAGCTCCCTAATTGTTGTCTTGTTGGCAGCTATCCTGCTCCTTCAGCATTTTTCAGGACCAAAAAAGCCATCGGCCTATCAAGCCGATATGATCATGGTGAATCATGTGGGCTTTCTTCCCGGTTCTCCCAAGTATTGTGTCATTCCCGGAACAAGCGAAAAGGAGTTCAGCATTCATCGCCTGCAGCATACTGTCTGGACAGAAGTTCTCAGAGAAAAACTTACAAAAGGAGGCGCTGAACTGGGGGATGCATCTGTTGGACGCTTTAACGGTCTGCAGGTAGAAGGGATTTACCAGGTGCGTTGCGGAAACAGGCGCTCCAGGTGTTTTGTTGTTTCAGAAAGCGCATATGCTGTACCCATGCGTGTTTTATTTAATTACTTCCCCTGGCAGCGCTGCGGAGATAGTAAAACAGGCTGGAATGCACCTTGTCACTTGGAAGATGGTATTATCGAAGAGACCAAAGAGCATGTCGATCTTACGGGCGGATACCACCAGTCGGGCGATCTCAGAAAATGGGCAGAACTGGAACCTATTGGATTGATGGGACTGGTTGCCTTTGGAGGAACCCAATCACCACAATGGGGTGACAAAAGTATTGAGGAGGAGATTCGTTGGGGATGCGATTATTTTCATAAACTGGTGCGCAAAGATGGGGGTATTCCTCATTCAGTGTTTATCCCGATAAACTGGGGGCCTCGTGAGTGGTACCAGATTGATGCCCCGGTTTCAGCTCACTGGATGACTATACGGTATCAGGCCATGGCTGCCGCCTACTTTAAACAGCGTGACCCGTCCTATTCAACCGCCTGTCTGGATGTGGCCAAAAGGGTGTGGCAATACATGAATTCAGACAAACGACTCAAAGGGAAGTTTAAAGCCTATAAAATTCCACCGCTAGGTCATGATGGATTAAATTCCTGGTATGCTGGTTTTTATGAAGGCTCCGCCCTTGATCATGCACACAGGCTCTGTGCCGCCATTGAATTGTATAAAGTAACAGGGGATAATTCTTTTATGGAATCGGCTGCCGTATCAGCTACTGCACTAACTGCCCTGCAGGTTGCCGACACCATTGTCAATAAAGTACAATCTGCTGCCTGTTTCCGTGAAGGACCGAATAGCGAAAATCTTGCGGAAAACTATTTTTATTTCTGGCACATGTCGGGACCCATCGGTTTGTGCAACATGCTGGAACTGGCACCGAATCATAAAGACGCGGCAAAATGGAAAAGGGCTGTTGAGCGTATTGCTGAACAGAACCTGAATACATCCCTGAAAAATCCCTGGGGACTTGTGGCAGTTAAATGGCACACAAATGCAATTGAACCCTCTGTTAAATCACCCTTCACCATCGAAAGTACAAAAAGCCGTTTCAGGGGTGGGTATCTGGGAGTGCTGAAGACTGGTAGTGTTGAGAGAACTTGTGATTATGAGTATTTCCCTACCCTGTATAATCAGGAAATTATGGCCGAGGGATTGTTTATGCGCAAAGTTTCTGACATGACAGGTAAACGTCAGTATGCAGAAGTTGCTCAGCGCCAGCTCGACTGGATCATGGGCTGCAATCCATTTGATTGCAGCACCATAGAAGGTGTTGGATACAACCAGCCGCACCGCGGGGTGTTTGGTGAGTTTTTCCCGCCCATACCGCAGATACCGGGAGCCGTTTCAATTGGCGTCAACGAAGGCTCTTTCAGTCAGGAAAGCTATGGTTTCGCCAATGAATACGATATGCCTCCTACCGGCTATACGCTCTGGCTGATGTCAGAGCTGGCTTCAAAATAAAACATAATAATACAAAGAAGATAATCAATGTAATCAAGACTATGAAACGAGCTTCATTCTGACGCGACGAGTTTCGTAAAATCATTAAAAATCAATTATTTAAGTATGAGATTAACCTTTTTTTGTGAATCGGATTATCCCTGCTTTATACAGGAAATTCCGGCCTTTTACCGGTGGGCGATGCCGTTGGTTTCTCCCACGAAACAAGAGAAACCATGACAGCCGCAGGATTGTTACCTCTGGTTAGTTTGCTGCTGATTTGCTTCACAATATACCGGTGGCGTCCCTCCGTTGCAAATCAGAGCGGTGCACTCTTTGCGTTTATGAGCGGTTCGACGCTATGGGGAGTCGTGTTGGTGGCAGCAACAGAAGTGCTCAGCTTCTTCGAGGCTATCACTTTTCCCTGTTTGCTGATCTTATGGACGGTGGCGGCGATTGTTTCCGCGTTACTCTATATCAGGGTGCGGCGAAAGTATCCAGTGACGCACGGAAAACCCTGGCCTCAATACTCCCTGACTCAGAAGTTTTTGCTGGCCGCTATTTTGGCTATCACTGCCACGATAGGCGCGATAGCTTTCATCGCCCCCCCGAATACCTGGGATTCGATGTATTACCACATGCCGAGAGTCGTTTATTGGATTCAGAACCAGACGGTGAAGTTCTATCCGACATACTACCCAAGTCAGAACCAGTTGGCACCCGGTGCGGAATATATTGTGATGCATCTCCAACTCCTGAGTGGTTCGGATCAGTTTGCGAACTTCGTGCAGTGGTACGCGATGATTGGATGTATGCTTGCCTCGGCATTCCTGTGCTTGCGCTTTGGTCTTGGCCGGACAGCAGCGCTTTGTTCTGCGCTTTTCGTTGCGACAATTCCGATGGGCATTCTCGAGGCTTCCAGTACTTACAATGATTATGTCATGACCTTTTGGATCATGTGTTTCGCATGTTTTACGTTGCGTCCTGAAGAACTAAGCCGCACGGATGCAGTGTCACGTTTGCTGCCTGGCCTGGCTTTGGGACTGGCCATCTTCACGAAAGCAACTGCCTATCTCTATGCAGCCCCTTTTTTGAT
>JBAXFZ010000463.1:0-3267 GCA_037139685.1 Bacteroidota bacterium | reverse complement strand
CTTTTTCAGGTTGCCGGTAAGGGTGTCGAGATTCCCGCCTTCGTGCCAGGATGCCAAAAAGCCATGCTGATTCATCCATGCCGACATTTGTTCCGGGGTGGTGCCACAGGTGGTACTTGTTCCCATCTCACCGGCAATGGTCATTTCATCGCCCGGTTTACCATAATATCGAAGCAGGGTCAGCATTGAAGCAGGACCACATGAATATTCAGTTGTCTGCTGATATGAATCAACATTCAACAAGGTAAATCCTGCGCGGGGTAATCCTTTTTTTATGTTGAGCACATAAAAATTGCTGTTATCCGGGGTTGTATCCTGAACTACAGGAGTTGTTTGCTTCTCGCATGTGGCAAACAGAATAATTACCACAACTGCCATCAGAGGTGAAATGATTTTTTTTATCATGATATCCCGGTGTAAAATATTTTGCAATTTAATTTGATTATCGAATTGTCCTCACCCGAAGTATTTTCCAGGGCTACCTGCTGATTATGATTTTCTTAATGATCCTATGGCTGTTGTTGATAAATGCCACCGTATATAAACCGCTCCCTGCCGTCTGAAGGTCAATCTGCTTTTCGAGGGATCCGTTAACCACTAAATCATTGATCTTGCAGTGTTGGGCTCCGTACTGGTCATACACCTCTATGGTCCAGGATTCTACCGTGTTGCTGGAAATCCTGACGGTAAATTGACCATTGTTTGGCGAAGGATATACTGAAATTCCTTCTGTGATCTGTTCGTCAACACCGATTACGACAACCCAAACCTTGTTTGAAGCTGCTGAAGAACATCCGTTTACTGTCACCCTACACCAAAAGTAACCTGTGTTGTTGGAAACCGTATAGGATTGACCTGTCGCCCCGGGAATCAGGGTGCCTTCAAAATACCACTGGTTACCGGATAATGCACTGCTGGTTAAGACTGCGCCGTTGACTTCAACCAGCGGGGTTGCCGGAATGGAATTGACAGTTACATTGAAAACAGGGCTGACCACTCCGTTTCCACATGAGTTACTCCCGGCAACAGAGATATTCCCGCCCGTTGCAGCTGTACCAAAGTCAACGATGATGTTACGGGTTCCGGCGCCTGAAGAAATCGCTGCTCCGCCAGGGAGTGTCCACTCATAGAAGTCTGCATTGAGAATTGGATTGCACGAATAAGCGACACCATTCGTTCCGGCGCAGAGCACAGAAGTTCCGTTGATACTCCCTGCTGCTGCCGGCAACGGGTTAACGAAGATTGTGTGAACTGCTTCCTGGGAGGCACATCCATTGGTTCCGGTATAGATCACACTGACTGTTTGTGCACCCGTGCCGTTCCATGTCACATTGAGTGCGTCGGTTCCCTGACCTGAAACGATCGTTCCTCCTGCCGAAACATTCCACAAATAGCCAGTCATACCGGATTCAGTGTAATAAATGTTCCCTGTTGATCCGGAACATGGGGTATTTGAACTCCCGATCACAGGTGCCGGCGAAGGTTTAACATCTACCACCATGCCGGAGGATGCTCCATTTTCACAGGTGCCGGCACTGATTCCGGCCACCGTCACACCGCCTGATAGTGGTCCGAAAGTTACGGTAATGATATTCGTTCCGGCACCGGCTGTATTAACAGCACCTGGAGGTAACGTCCACACATAACCCACTGCATTGCCAACAGGTACGACAGAATACACCTGTCCGGGAGCCGATGCGCAAACAATTGCAGGTCCCGTGATGGGCCCCGCCGCACCTGCTGGTAACGAACAACCGGTTCTGAACGACTGGTCAAGGCCATATGTGGTTCCGCCCAGGTTTGTTCCAATGACCCTGTAATGATATATGGTATTGTAGATCAGCCCGGTGAGTAATGCGTTCACCGGGTTAGCCGATGTTCCTGAAACCAGTGAAGGAGATGCGGTAATGGTGGAGCCATACGCAGGGGTGATGCCGTACTGGAATGAAACATTGGTCGGACGATCGTTGGCATTGACTGTTCCGTTCAGGGTTGCCCCGGTGTCCAGAATCGGTGTAGCGGCCGTCGTGAGCACAGTGGGTGGAGCGATAAGTACTGCTTCAATTCCGTGTTTAGATGAAGCGGCTGAAAGTGAACCGCCCGCCAGGGAAAAGGTGATATAAAATGTCGAATAGCGTATCGGTGATTCATCGCTGGTTCCCAGCGGATAATATTGTCCCCCTATCCCGGGCAGAACGGCAAGACCCACGAGGAAATTCTGGTTGGAGAGCGAATAGGGAGCGGGAAATGTAAAACTGACATTTTTGCCCAGGTCACCAGCTGAGAGGATGTAATTCGGAGTTTGGGTCAGGATCAATCCGGTGCTGTCCATGAGAACTGCATATACCGTATTGCCGATATTGCCGGGGAAATTACTGATCCAAACATTAGCGCCCTGAACAAGACCGGTGCCATTCATGGCAAATTTTGTTGCAAATATGCCCGAGGGTGAAAACCCAACCTTATTGATATATACCCGGCTGTAATGATACGAATAGAGGTTGTTGTTTACATTTGCAGGAATGGTTTTCGTATTGTTATCGATGATCGTCTCGCCCGGAATGACAGACGTTGAAACGGTGACTTTCACATTTTCCTGAATCGTGGGAGTCCAGCCGGTAAATGTAGCCCTGAGTGCACTGTTTGCCGGGACCGTTACGGTCTTTGTTTCTAAATAGCGGACAGTCAAAGTGGCGGAATCAACAACAGTAAGCGTCGCATCAAAAGTTAAAGGTGCGACGGAAATATTGAATACCCTTACGGTCACAGGCGTAGGTGTGCCGAAAGAAGCGGGAACCCGTTCTGTTGTATAAATGTTCGTAACCTGTACAATATCAAGCAATTCCGTTCCATAGAAAAAAGTTGCCGGACGGCTCGTTGAAGCAGTCATCGTTGTTCCCATGACCGTCGGACTACTATACAAACAACACAAAGACGTTGGACTGCTGTTTGTCAGGGGATACAACTTCGAGGTGCCAATGCTTCCGGAAGGGTTGCTGAATTCCCAGGCAACATATACCCCTCCTCCTGTATAAGTAAAGGTCGAGCCGTTCACAAATGGGATCAAACAGTATCCGGATGTCGGAACGGTAAATGCCGGAATTGAACTCACCAGGGTGAACCCGGTTGTTTCCCACAGCGGGCCCAGCGTATAGGATAAATCGCTGGTGTTTTTTAACCATAGATTCAACGTTCCGGTCTGTGTTCCAACACCTGATATCCCGACCTGAAACCCAATCATGCTGAGATTGTAGCCCGTGAAGAACC
>JBAXFZ010000462.1:0-3283 GCA_037139685.1 Bacteroidota bacterium | reverse complement strand
CGTCTTAATTCCACTTTTTACAATTTTAGGTTCATTCGTTAATGGATAACCCCGCTGGGTGCGGGGTTAAATTTTATTAAATTCAATCAGGGAGAAACACCCAAAACAGGCTTCGGCTTTGACAAGACGAAACTATTTGGTGTTACTTTCAATGTAAGTTATGGCTTCACCTACAGTGCTGATTTTTTCGGCCTGATCGTCAGGAATGGCGATATCGAATTCCTTTTCGAATTCCATGATCAGTTCGACAGTATCAAGTGAGTCAGCACCAAGATCATTGGTAAAGCTGGCCTCAATTGTAACTTCACTTTCATCAACACCAAGCTTATCAACGATGATAGCTTTTACTTTTGTCGCAATGTCAGACATGTTAATTTTTTTTTGGTTTAACGACTGCAAAGAAAAGAATATTCTTTATTACCTCCAACATAATTTATGATTTTTTAACAGTTTAAAAAATTACATGCTTGATTTTCTGATATATATAAAATCTGTTAGGGCAAGACTTTAACATTCGTTTTGTCATTTTTCCAATTTATTCTGTATTTTGAGATGATAATAAGATTGGCCGGGTAATGGTAAGGCAGGTTTCGTATTTTTGCAGTCAACCAGCTCCCACGATATGCCGCGACTTGCCATTTTTGCCTCCGGAAACGGGTCCAATGCCCAGCGGATTGCCGAATATTTCAAAGGAGACCCCTCCATTTCAATCAACCTTATCCTGAGCAACAAACCAGATGCTTATGTAATTAAACGTGCCGAAACACTTGGAATTCCGTCAGTGGTATTCAACCGCACCACCTTTTATGAAACCGGTCACATCCCTGAACTGCTGAAGGAAAACAAGATTGATTACCTGGTCCTGGCAGGATTTCTCTGGCTGATCCCCATGAATATCATCGAAACATTCCCGGGAAGAATCATCAACATCCACCCGGCCCTGCTTCCGAAATTCGGAGGAAAGGGTATGTATGGCATGAAGGTGCATGAATCGGTAATTGCAGCAGGGGAAATTGAATCGGGGATCACCATCCACTATGTCGACTCATGCTATGATAAAGGAAAAATCATCTTCCAGGCCCGGTGCCCTGTAACCCCACAGGACACCCCCGAAACACTGGCCGGGAAGATCCACCAGCTGGAATACCGGTATTTCCCCGTGGTAATTGAGCAGACCGTGATGCGTGACGAGTGACGGGTCCAAGACGTGATGTGTCACACTTCACGTATCACCCGTCACGAGTCACGCGTCACGAGAGTCTCCCCCGTAAAATGGCGGTTTCTTTCTCGAATCCGGGTTTTCCGAGCAATGCAAACATGTTCTTCTTATAAGCCTCCACCCCGGGCTGGTCGAAGGGGTTGACTCCAAGGGTATACCCGCTGAGGGCACAGGCAAACTCAAAGAAATAGAGGAGTTGTCCAAGGTAATACTCATTGATGGCCGGAAGGGTGAGCCTTATATTCGGAACATCCCCGTCGATATGGGCTAACATGGTGCCGAGTTCGGCCTGGCGGTTTACCTCCGACAATCTTTTTGATGAGAGGAAGTTCAGGCCGTCAAGGTTTTCAGGATCATCGGGAACGATAAGTGTTTTCATCGGCTGTGCAACCGTGAGGACGGTTTCGAACAGCATTCGCCTCCCCTCCTGGATATATTGCCCCATCGAGTGCAGGTCGCTTGTAAAGGTCACCCCTGCAGGGAAAATACCTTTGTTCTCTTTTCCCTCGCTCTCTCCGTAAAGCTGCTTCCACCATTCAATTATATAGAGCAGGCCGGGTTCAAAAGCGACCAGGATCTCCACAAATTTTCCCTGGCGGTAAAGGATGTTTCGTACTGCCGCATACTGAATGCAGGGGTTTTCATGCCGGTCGGCCGACCTGATCGCTGTTTCCCTCATATTCCGGGCACCATCGAGCAAAGCCCTGATATCGAATCCTGCGACTGCAACCGGGAGCAATCCAACCGGGGTAAGTACCGAATATCGTCCCCCAACGTCGTCAGGAATCACATAGCTGGCATAGCCTTCTGCATCGGCCAGTTTCTTTAGCGCGCCGCGGGAGGCATCGGTAATGGCAAAGATCCGCCGGCGTGCTTCCTCTTTCCCGTATTTGGCTTCGATATGCTGCCTGATGAGCCTGAAGGCGATGGCAGGCTCGGTGGTAGTGCCCGATTTGGAGATCACCGCAACCGCATATTCTTTAACATCGAGCAAAGCAAGCAGATGGGCATGATAATCCTCGCTGAGGTTCTCCCCGGCAAAGACAACCTGCGTATTTCCCGCAGTTCCCGACAGCGGTTGAAACGGGTTCCCCAGTGCCTCCGTGACGGCTCTTGACCCAAGGTATGAACCTCCGATACCGATCACGACAAAAACCTCGGCCTTCTGCCGGATTATTTTTGCATCGGCCATGATCCTGTCAACCAGGTCCGCATCTGTCAGCGGTAAATCAATCCAGCCAAGAAATTCATTGCCCTTCCCGGTGCGGCCGGTAAGAAGCCGGTGGCTCTCATTAAGTTCCTCCTGCATCCCCGCAAGGGATGCATCGTCGATAAAGGATGCCAGTTTACTGATGTCAATATCAATATGTTTCATGTGATAATGTTTATTTTTACGGTGTGGTTACCGGGTTTTTCCTTTTGTTTTTTGTTACTTGTATATACTATGGCGGTTCAGTGTTTCAGGATATACAAACCATAACCGGGAATTGCTGATTTCCGGCAACGAAGTTATACAGAAGAACGGAAGGGCTAAAAAAAAAGTGTGCCACTTGCCGGGGCACACTTTAAAATCAATAAACAATGTCTGACTTAGGTGATGGCTTTTGCTGTCTGCGGTAACAAAAGATATCAATAATTTTTTTGATGAACTTGCATTGCAAATGTAGTGCAATCCACGCGCGGAAACTGTTAAGGAATATTAATATACGTTAAAAATTGTTAAAACAATCCGCACCATTTAGATACCTTTGCAATTATGAACCGGCGCATCATTTTTTTAACAATCATTGCCATGACCATCGCCCTTATCGGGCTGATGAGCATCCAGATCTACTGGATCCAGAGCGCTTCGGCCATCAAGGAGGCGAACTTCAGGAGGAGCGTGAACGAATCGATGGTAAAGGTCATCCAGAAGGTTGAACGGATGGAGAAAAACAAGGCCCTTGCCTCCAACCAGTATGAAAGCATGCTGAACTTCAACCGTCACCTCCCCTATGAGAGCTTTATCACCAAGGAGGAGATGGATTCCCTGATCAGCCTTCAACTCAACATGCGGGGGGTGGA
>JBAXFZ010000461.1:0-3284 GCA_037139685.1 Bacteroidota bacterium | reverse complement strand
GCAAGCGGCTGACCATCATGGTAAGGGGAGACTGATTTCAGTTGTAAAATCCTAAAACCAGGGAGATGGCGGGATTATTGCTAATTTTGCACTTTCTTCTTATATGCTCACTGATTTCCGAAAAGGTCAAGAATATGGTTTTACTGAAAATTATTAAAATCAAAATTTAATGTCACTCCATCCTATCATTGAAATCCGGGGACTGACAAAAATCTATAAGGGAGCTGAAGAACCGGCGCTAAACGCCATATCTCTCGATATTTTTCCCAATGAGATATTCGGATTGCTTGGACCAAACGGCGCCGGGAAGACCACCACCCTGTCCATCCTGTGCGGGTTGTTCCCCGCCACCATGGGAAGTGTGAAGATTGATGGTACCGATATCCTGGCCAACCCGGGCAGGATCAAGCAGATCATAGGGGTGGTTCCGCAGGACATTGCCCTCTATCCTACCCTGACGGGCCGCGAAAACCTCACCTTCTTTGGCAATATGTACGGCCTCTATGGATCTATTCTTCATGAACGGATTGACTATTACCTCCATGAGTTCGGCCTGGAAAAACATGGAGGGAAAACGATCAACAGGTATTCAGGAGGTATGAAACGAAGGGTAAACCTGATCGCCGGACTGCTGCACGGGCCGAAAATCCTGTTCCTGGATGAACCTACCGTGGGAATCGATGTGCAGTCCCGCGTGGTTATCCTTGAATATCTCAGGACGTTAAACCGGCAGGGGGTGACAATTATCTACACCTCCCATTATATGGAAGAGGCGGAACATCTTTGTACCAGGGTTGCCATCATCGACCGCGGGAACATACTTTCAATGGGCAATCCGGGAGAACTGATCAGGGGCCATCCGGAATTTAAAAACCTGGAAAACATCTTCATCCATCTCACCGGCAAAGACATGAGGGATTAACTATGCGTAAGTATTTTTCAGTATGCCGTAAGGAGTTACTTCTGCTGATGCGTGATAAGGCAGGACTTGCCATGCTTTTCATTATGCCTGCCTTCCTGATCATAATATCTTCGCTGATGCAGGAGTTCGGCTGGAATTCACTCAACCGGAATCCCAGCGTCAAGGTTTTATTTGTCGATAACGATCACGACACGCTTGCGATGAAACTTAAAAACGGATTTAAAGGTTCTGATTCATTCATCGTAATCGACAGTCTGAATCACAACGCATTAACAATTGCAGTTGCTAAAAATGCTGTAAAAAGGGGGGATTACCTGATCGCGATGGTTGTACCCAGGGGAGCCACGGCAACAATGCGCGCCAATGTTCGCCTTTCGGTTGCGAAAACCCTTGCAGGATTCGGAATGGGAGATGCCAGGTTCCTGGATGGCATCGTTTTCAGGGATTCGGTCAATGTTACCCTGATGTTCGACCCTGCACTAAAAAAAACCTTTAAAACAGCATTATTGAGTTCGGTCCGGGAAAATTATTACAAGATCCAGACAGAGTGGATTTTTAAAACTTTCAACCAGGAAATCGCGGCACAGATGCCCATGTACAAGCCCCCCTCCCAGGGATTCAGCGAAGTGCTGAGGTTCAGGGAGGAGTTTCCCTCCGACCACGGAGTTGAACTTATTCCGAATTCGACACAGCACAATGTTCCTGCCTGGACCATATTCGCCATGTTTTTCATCGTGATCCCACTCACCCAGAGCCTCATCCAGGAGCGCGAAGGAGGCAGCCTGTTCAGGCTGCTCACCATGCCCGTTCCTTATATGACCCTGGTAATGGGCAAAGTCGGTGTTTACCTCATCGTTTGCATTTTACAAACGACTGCCATGCTGCTGGCAGGCGTTCTGTTTCTTCCCCTTTTCGGACTTCCTGTGCTGGTCCTTGCAGGTGATTTCTCAGGGTTGATCATCATGACTGTTGTTGTAGCAATGGCTGCCGTTGGCTTTGGCCTGATGATCGGGACGATAGCCAGGACCCACCAGCAGGCAGCCGCATTCGGATCGATATCGGTTATCATACTCGCAGCTATGGGAGGTTTGTGGGTCCCCATTTACCTGATGCCATCCGCCATGCGGGATTTTGCCGCACTCAGTCCTCTGAACTGGGCCATCACCGGTTATTACAATGTATTCCTGCGGGGAGGGGATTTGATGCTGATCGCCCCCCAGGTGCTGCGGTTGTTTATCTTTTTCCTTTCAACTGTCATGATAACCGGCATCTATCACAAATACAAAAGTCCGTTGAACAACTAAATCAAATATATCAGTTAACTATCCAAAACGCCCGGTCAGTCCGTAAATGATCGCCGGGGATCCTGCATGTTACCTGAAAAAAACAATATCTTCCTATGCAACTTACCGACCGTAAAGAAATTAGTATCAGGTTCTCAGAGGTTGATTCCATGCGGATTGTCTGGCATGGCAACTACCTTAAATATTTTGAAGACGGCCGGGAATCCTTTGGCCTGAAATATACCCTCGGGTACATGGATGTATACAAACACGAGGTTGTAATACCGCTGGTGAAAATCAACTGTGACTACAAGAAGCCATTGGAGTATGGCGATACAGCCATCGTTGAAACCCGGTATGTGCCGACTGAGGCGGCGAAAATCCTGTTTGAATACACAATATACCGTAAAAAGGACATGGAAATAGCGGCTACAGGCTCATCCATGCAGGTTTTCCTCACCCCCCAGGGGGAATTATTACTAACTGCACCTGATTTTTTTTCCGCGTGGAAAAAGAGATGGGGCATTTAACTTTCAGCCACATGAACCCGGTTTGCATACTCAACGACAATATCATCACTTCACTTGGGTTTACCACTGCAGAAAACACAGCGGCCATCCGCAGCGGAACCATCGGGATCAGGGTGGTTGACGATCCCCTTCTTTATCCGCACCCGGTCCCCCTCTCACTGGTAAATACCAACAGGCTGAATGAGAAATTTGAAGAGATACTGGAGCTCCGCCGGATCGCATCGCCGGCAGGATTCTATACCCGGCTGGAGAAAATTTTCATAGTCTCGGTACATGAGGCACTGAAGAATCAGCCGGTGTCGCCGGGAAGCCCTTCAACCCTGCTGGTTATCTCCACCACCAAGGGGAACATCGACCTGCTCGAAAATCGTTACAAGACGATATTCAACCATAAAAGGCTTTACCTTTGGGAACTCGGCAGGATCATACAGCAGTTTTTTGGTTTCATTAACAAGCCGTTGATCATCTCAAATGCGTGTATCTCAGGGATTGTTGCCCTGATGACGGCCAGCCGGTTTCTCAGGTCGGGTCTTTACGAACACGCAGTGG
>JBAXFZ010000460.1:0-3297 GCA_037139685.1 Bacteroidota bacterium | reverse complement strand
ATTTGTGCTTTGGAAAAAGCGATCTGACCAGTGTTGTCTTGCCCGACTGGCGGGGCCCGGTCACGGAAACCACAGGATATTTTTTTGCAAATTTCAGGATGGCGGCGGATAATTTCCTTGGTATCATTATTATGTAATTATGAATTACAATTGCAAATATACATAAAGTATGTAAACATTATTCTGAAAAGAGAGTTATTTTCCCCGGGCATCGATTAGGAATAAAAGTTATATCTTTATGGAATTGATCAGGTTTATAACAATGAAAAAAACTCCATGTGTTCTGATTCTTCTTTTCTGCCTCTTATCTGATTCTGTGATATCTCAAACGTGGTTCAGGACTTATGGTGGCAATATTAATACTGAAACAAACAAATTGTTTGAGCATTATGATAAAGGATACGTCCTTTCAGGTGAAAGATATGGGAATGGCTCGACTTGTTACGGATGGGTTTTAAAAACTGATATTAATGGTTATGAACGATGGTCCAAATCTTACGGATACACGAATAAAATGGTTATTTTGTATGGGGCAAAACCAACCAATGACGGTGGGATAATTGAAATCGGTGTTTCGAATAAGTTAAATTCGAATTGTACAAATCCTCTTGTAATAAAACTTAATGCCTGCGGTGAAAAAGAATGGTGTAAACTTTATAATGCTCAAAATTGTAACAGTGGCGGATATGATATCGTTCCTATATCCGATGGAGGATATATGGCACTGATTGATCATTGGACAAATAACCAGCAAAAACTTATATGGCTGTTCAGGTTAGATAGTCTTGGTGGGGTTATCTGGAGTCAGACTTATGCAACGGACACAATTTTTGTTGACGAATGCTCTCATAGTTTACTTATGACTTCGGATAGCAATTTTGTCATTACAGCTGAAACTTATTATCCTGATTCGTCATTGCCCCCAAACAATTACATTCTGAAAATCTTGCTTATAAAAGTCAATATTAACGGCATTGCCCAATTTACAGAACCCTGGGGCACAAATAATGGGGTGATCAGTGATGGAAGGGTCTCTATAATTGATGCAGAAAATAATATATACACTGCTGGAAGAAGACAAAGAACTGTTTCACCTGGTGGTGATTCTCCCTGTCTATTTTATACAAATCCAACAGGTCAATCTATATATTATAATGATCTAAAATCAAATTCCTTACTTGGTGAGGCAACAACTGTTAATTGGTTACAAGATTCCACACTTGTTATTTGTGCAGGGTGGAAGGATCAATCAGGTAATGACACAACCGGTTTGATAAAAACAACTCAAACTGGTAATTTTATTAAACAGAAAGCATTGATGTTCAACCAGGATAATATTCTCAGGGGCTCAGGTATTACCTATAATTTCAGGATATTGATCGGGGGGTCTGTGTTTAACCCAACATCTGTAAATTGGCAGTCCTATTTATTCAAACTAACTTCAAATCTTGAATACGACAGCACTTATACACGCCCCTTTACCTACGACAGCCTATGTCCGCACCCGATCGTGTCGGACACAATTCCACTGAACGATTGCCAGGTGGTGATCGTTGGACTTGATGATGCAGAGAAAAACCCTGAGAAAGCGAAGTTGCATATTTACCCCAACCCTGCCGTAGGGGAAGTTATCATTGAGATGCCGCAATACCTGGTCAGGAAGAACCAGGGCAGCGGGATCACCGCCACTACCACTTACTTCCAATGGAATCAAACCCGGATCGATATGCTTGATCTAACCGGGAAACTTTTATATTCACAAGACATTCCGAAACAACAAACACAAGTAAAGCTTGATGTATCCGCATGGCCTGCGGGTATGTACCTGGCCAGGATCGTTTTCATGAATGAAGTGGTTGCGGAGGCGAAGTTTATTAAACAAGGGAAAAAGTAATTCTGAGTCCGTTACACTAAAATCACCATACAACGTTTGGAGGAAAAACTCGACCCGGATGAAAATCGGCCAGAATTTCTCCATGCCCTATATTGAAATCCACCAATAAAAAAGGAGGCCGAATTGGCCTCCCTGGTGATCAGCCTGGGGCTCGGACTGTTTTACTGTATCGCCTATGTACGTAGGGTTTCCAAGGTATCAATTGTATAGCTGTAACAGATTTGTATATTTCTTAATTTCAGAAAACCCTAAAATTTTTGCCAACACTGATGCACCGTAACCAGGCAAAAAAAAAGGAGGCTGATAAGCCTCCTTGGTGATCCGCCTGGGGCTTAAACGATTTTTTGCTTTGCCTATTCATCTAGGGTTTCCAAGTCATCAATTTTTCTTTGTATCAGGTTTGTACTTTTTTCAGAGATAGGACCCATTTGGGATTCGAACCATGGATCCCACTTTTGCCGAACCCATCACTTTTCTTTACAATTGTTGAGCATGGGATTTTATGAGTTGTTCCTGCAATTCAATGATCTTTTTTAAATCCTTCACCTTGTCCATCAATTCAAGCACCTGCTTTTCACATTCCGGATCCTTGACGTAAACCACATTTTCTGAAGGAACGGGGATCGGATCGCCATTTTCAAAGGTCGCTATCTCATTCAAATTTACTTTTAAGAAACTTGCGATTAAGCGCGCATTGGTTTCACTGGTGTGCCCGGACTTTATAAGCTTGCTTACGGTCGCAGTGTTAATCTTACAAAATTTAGAAAGTTCTTTTTGACTGGACCCAATTTTTGTAAGCAGGGTCTTGATCTTGTTGCCATCGACTTTCATTTTGCTGAATAGTATTAATCAGATGTTAATTTGTTTCGCAAATGTAAACTATTTGATGTGATAAGTCAAGTAAATTCTGCTATTTAATGCTATTTAATAGAGTAATAATATTTATGAATCAGATAATCAGTATAATATAGCTCTTCTTTGAATAATTTAATAATTTGCAATAAGATTTATAAATAATAAATACATTTGCCGAAAATTAAACATTCAAATTTTATGAGTAACGAAGAATTGATCTTAAAAGAACTCAGGAGCATACGACTCGCGCTTGAAATAACCGCTCCTAAAAGATGGCAGAAGATTCCTGAAGCATCTAAAACGCTTGGCATACCTCAATCACGAATCAAGGTTCTGGCAGATGCCGGAACGATCCCTGTTTCGGTTTTGGCAGTCACTAAATGCAGAAAACATTACCTGGTTGATGTAGTAAAGACTCGGCAACTGATTGAGGACGGTGGGTTGATGCCGAAAGTAAAATGATGTCGGTCTTTGAAATGACAATTGCTAATAGCCTCTAATCCTTTGCTGCATGAAGACATTCTCAAATATGTCCAAGCCCGATCTCG
>JBAXFZ010000459.1:0-3317 GCA_037139685.1 Bacteroidota bacterium | reverse complement strand
TGCTAAACTGTCGTACGGGAAACTGTACCGGGGGTTCGAATCCCCCCTTCTCCGCCAAACCTTCGCAAATCCCGGATACCAGGGTGGCTGCGAAGGTTTTTTTGTTGGATATAAATAAGATGTTTATCTTCGTATTCAAATGGCATCTCTTTTGGATCAAGAGGGATTCCTGGTAAGAGGGAATTTCGGATTTCAGATTTCAGATTTGACATTTCAGATTTGACTTTTCACCCTTCACTTTTATGTTACAAAATAGTCCAGTTTAATGGGGGTTAATACATAATACAATAAATGTGAAATCTGAAATCTGATATCTGAAATGTGACTTTTGCTTAGCTATCTTCCCCGGAAATTCCGGTTGATCCGGAAGCCGGGCCGTGCTAGTATTTTAAGGATGAACCTCTACTATCGTGGATAAAACCTGAAAAAGTTATTGGATTCCGATTTGCCCAGGAAAGCCCTGCCGGGCTGGACGAATACGGCGTTGAAATATTCCTGGTCGACTGGCGAATCATGGTAAAAGCGTGTTTTTGCAAGGAGATCATATTCAAGCAGCTGGTTTCCCCTTAAAGGCAGGTAGAGTTTGTTTTGCAGGATAAAACTACCTGCATTGATCCACCTTCCCCCGGTGTCTATTGAATCGGCGGGTGAAACCAGGTTGGCCACCGGATCATATTCCCACAGTACGACACTGTTCCCGCCTCCTGAGGTGGACAGTTGGATGAAAAATCCCTGGTTGCTCCAGGAGAACCCTTCGGATATCCATTTGCCCGAAAAGGTTTTGTTGACGGGCATTGCGGTCCAGTGATCCGCAGCGGGGTCATATTCCCAGAAGGTTTGGTCACATGGGGAATAGAGATAAAGTTTGTTGGTTAGCAGGAACCAGGCAAAGGATGGGATATAGGGTGTGAGGTTGCCGGGAAAGCTGCTTTTCTGCAGCCAGCCATCGGTTGCAGGATCATATTGCCACAGATCCTTAAACTGGAAATAGTTTGCATCCTCGCCAAGTCCCGCAAAGCCCTTCCCGTTTACGGAAAAACCAATTGCATTGTTCCGGGCTTCAGCAGGGAAGGGTTGTTTTACCTGCCAGCTGTTCGTAGTCAGGCCATACTCCCAGAGCTGGGTCGATGCAAAACTGTTCATACCGGTCATGCCCAGGCAGAGATAACCTTTTGACCCGGCAGTAAAGCAGACGTTTCCGAACCTCGGTTCGCCGGGGAACGGCGAAAGGTCGTCCCATGGGCAAATCCATTTGAACTGGCCGGGACTGACCCCGGGCTGGCCTGCTACCGTGACGGTAATCGCAACATGTCTGGTTAATGGGGTCATGGGTACAAGAATCCACAGAGAATCGACGGCGGATTTGATTATCGCCGCCTGGGCTGTGCCTACAGAGACTTTGTTACGGTAAGGTTTGGTACTGAAGGAGTTTCCTGTGATCAGGATGGTCCTTCCGCCGCAGGCAGAGTCGGGTGAAATTGCAGAAATGGCAGGTGGCAGACAGCCCTGGCTGGTAAAGGTGAGGAGGTTGCTGTACTGGAGTGAAGTGTCGGTCTTCAAGAAGGCCCTGACATGGTAATTGTGCTGTTTTTCAAGGTCAGAGGTGACTCTGAAACTGTATGCAGTATCCGGTGTCGCTGTAAACGACATTTTGTCGCTGGCGGTTGTTGGAAGCAGGGTGCTATCGCTCCACACAAAGCCATACTCAATAATCAGCGGTGATCCGGATTTTGTGATCCTGGCGTGGAATGTGGCGCCATCGGAGGCAACAGCCGTGATCGCCGTCATGGTGACATAGAGGGTGTCGCGGGGTTGAATGGCTGGTTGTGCTTTCTTCTCCGCCTTTTTGCAGGCAAACAGTCCCGTGAGGATAATGATGCAGATCAGGTAAAATCCCGTTTTTGTCATGGCAGGTCTTCAGTTATCACAGGTTGTGGGTGGTTGGGTTTTAAGGTTCCGGTACAGGTGCACTGAAAAAACATTGAAGTTACCCCCTGTAAAGCGGGAGGGGAGTAAATTTAGAATAATGGCAGATTTCCTGCAAATTATTTTTTATCCTGTTTTTCCCGGAATCATGTTTGCCGGGATCTATCCTCGGGTGCCTCTGCGCCTAATTGAGGTGTTGAACAGGCACCGGTTGTCGTTTTCAGACGAATATTATCCTGATATAAAGGCCACTGTGGAAAACTGAAATAAGAAAAAGGATTTCATCAGAGGAACTGAATTTTTATTACCTTTGCAGTCCTATTAGTTCATTTTTTCGGGGTATAGCGTAGCACGGTTATCGCGCCTGCTTTGGGAGCAGGAGGTCGCAAGTTCGAATCTTGCTACCCCGACTTAAATCATCAGTAAATCAAATGGTTACGAATTTTTGAACCATGTTTTGAACCGAAATGTAAAAACCTGTCAAAATCTGACAGGTTTTTTTCTTTTTAGTGGTGAGGTCTAATCTGTTGAAATTAAGTTATTTATGGTAATCCCATATATCTTTCCTTCAATTCTTTCACCCATGGTGCATTATGAATTTGCAGCAGGGTATCAATGAAGGTTTCTAAATATCTGGGATAAAACCCCGTTTCTTCTTCATTTGCCGATATCAACTGACTTGTATACTTTTCCACACCTTTCTGACATTCTTCATTCTGGGAGGGGAATAGGAAGACAATGAAATCCCTGATGAAGACTCAATTATCAATGTTTTACTTTCTGTCTATAAAGATTATGTGTCCGACAAAAACAGAAGAGTATTTATTGAACAATTTGAAGAAATCAATAATTATCACTCTGGAATTACTTTGAAAAATTGCTATTATCAAAAAAACTGTTTTGGCATTTTTTATCGATTGAACCCAATGGAGATATGTATCCTTGTTCAAGGATGGCGTAGGGATAGCAAACAAAATTGGGAATATCAGTACAATGAGCATCGAAGATGCATTGGATCAGGTCACTAACAAATTCATTTTTAGCGAATGTTTCTATAGAGATAAAAATGTTAAATCGCTTTTTTGCAAGTTAAATGAAAAGATACTTGATACCGAAGGGCATAATTTCGATCAATTGCAACCTGAAAATGTTGAATTCGCTTTTCATTCTGGATGTCTTAACTGTCCAATCAAAAGCTTCCTTTGGCAAAAGCTTGATAAGTTGTGTAAATACATAAGATCCGGTATGCATCTTGCTTCGAGGGTTGGCCTCGGACAATATATGAAATCAAATGTAGATGTTGGTCTTATTGCTGTATCTTGTTAATTTTATAGTATTTATCACTAGTGTCCTGTTAAACTAAATTGATTTTCAACTGTATATCGTTTTGT
>JBAXFZ010000458.1:0-3320 GCA_037139685.1 Bacteroidota bacterium | reverse complement strand
AAGGAGGGCCGGGGATAGACCCTCTGCTATCCAAATCCATGGTTTTCCGAGCCTACTGCACGGTAAAATGGGAGGGCCGGGGAGGGGGCCCTGGAACCTAGGTTAATTTCGATCAATCATAAAAATAAATGTGATTGTGAGTAAATGGCGAAATGCGGGCTAAAAGTGGAAATTAATGATTAGTGAAAATATCCAGATACACTATTGCTGAAACATCAGAAAATAGTATATTTGACAGGCTAATTCAAACGAAATCCCCCGGCCCGGCTGGTTGCCCGGGCCATGAACAGCTGCAAATCATTGACACGCGGGAGTTTGCAGATTCCAACCATTGCATTTACAGGTAAATGTTACCAGTCACCGGGGCTGCCATGACCTGGCCTGTCTGTCTCTCACTTTGGATTTTTTGCTAAATCAAGCAATTGATGAATACACACCTAATCAAATCCACTATTTTCATCCTAACAAAGCTACAAAATGAGAAAAAAAATTTCAGCTGCATTGATGGCCCTTGCCACGGCGGGACTTTTAAGTACGGGCATGAATGCCCAGGTACAGCACCAGCTCTGGGGAATGACAACCCGAGGAGGTCTGAACAATGACGGGGTAATCTTCAAAACGGATGCATCGGGAAACAACCTGATGGTCAAACAAAATTTTATGATTTCCGGGGCCAACAATACCGATGCCTACGGATCGCTGATGCAGGCCTCCGACGGGAAACTCTATGGCATGACCTGGTATGGCGGATCCGGCGGTCAGGGGAGCATCTTCAGTTTTGATCCTGCCACATCCATCTACCTTACACTGCACGATTTCGTTGGACAGGCGGATGGCCGCTATCCCCAGGGAAACGGGTTGGTACAGGTGGGGGGAATGCTCTACGGGATGACCACCGGCGGGGGAACTGCCGACAAAGGGGTGTTGTTCCAGATTGACCCGGTTACGAAAACCTACACGAAGAAGGCGGATTTTGTCGGGTCGAATGGAGATTCTCCATACGGCTGCCTGGTGCACGCAACCGATGGCCACCTTTACGGGATGACCTATTTTGGGGGCTCAGATGATGACGGCGTTATTTTTGATTTTGACCCGGTGAGTGGCGGATTTATATTAAGGGGATCTTTCCAGGGAACATCCGGGAAGTTTCCTTACGGTTCAATGGTACAGGCAAACGACGGGAAACTCTACGGTATGACCAGCCAGGGCGGTGCTAACGGCTATGGGATCATTTTCCAGTTTAATCCCCAGAGCAACGGTTTGATCAACCTGTGGGATTTTGATATGACCAGTGGTGCCCAGCCCAACGGTTCACTGATCCAGGCCACCAACGGGAAATTGTACGGGCTTACCCTTGCGGGCGGTACAAACAGTGCCGGTGTTTTGTTCCAAATCAGCCCGGCTTCACCTTCGCTGTACACCGTTTTATTTAACTTCGACAGTACGCCGAACGGCGACTCCCCGCTGGGCTCGCTGCTGCAGGCTACCGATGGCAACCTCTACGGGCTCACATCCATGGGAGGCTCAACAGGAGGCCCGATGAGCCTGGGATCGATGTTCCAGTACAACCTTGTTACAAACACCTTTACCAACAAGTTTGAATTTGACGCCACCAGCGGGAGCAACCCTGAAAATACAAACCTGATCGAAATCCCGGTCACCATCACAACGGGATCGGTCAACGCGGCCAATTGTGTCGGGAGCATGATCCAGGTGCCCTTCGCCATTGCAGGCGCCTATGACCCGGGCAATGTATTCACGGCCCAACTGTCGGATGCCGCCGGCTCCTTTGCAGCGCCGGTCACCATCGGGACCATTTCATATACAATGGCGGGTTCAATCACTGCAGTAATTCCTGCTGCCACACCCCCGGGCAATGCCTACAGGATAAGGGTGATTGCGAATAATCCCGTTGTAACGGGGAGTGACAACGGCAGCAACATTTCGATCAACGCACTGCCCGGCACCGGCACCACCCTGAGCGGGGCGACCATCACTGCCAGCCAGGCCGGGGCCGGGTACCAGTGGCTGAACTGCGCCGGGAATACACACATTAACGGAGAAACCGGTAAAAGCTTTACGGCAACCGCAAACGGATCCTACGCAGTTATCGTGACAATGAACGGCAACGGGTGCATCGACACCTCCGCCTGCGTGGCCGTCAGCCACATCGGCATCGATGAGATCATTGGGGACAACCGGTTTACGATCTCCCCAAATCCGTCGGCCGATCATATAACCGTAGTGGTGCCTGCAAATGCAACACTGGAGATGCTTGACAGCAAGGGACAGGTTATCAAAACGATCAGGGATCCCGGCCTGAAGATCACCATCGGTCTCGAAAACTTATCTCCCGGTATTTATTTCCTCAAAGCGACGACAGGCGCGGAGAGCCTCACGAGAAAATTCATAAAAGAATAGGTCCGGGTTGGTGAATCATTCAACCCGCCGGTAGTTTAATTCAGGAAGCGTTGCAGTCGTTTACATAATCAGGATAGTTGAAGAGCCTGCCGGAATGATCTGGCAGGCTTTTTTACTATGGTACGATTTAATGTATTTATTTTATTGTAATTTTACCTGTTACAAAAAAAAACGGCAGTCTGTCCAGTTTATTAAATCGTTTCTATTCACCAAAAAAAACACACAACAATGTAATAATTAGATTCCAAATAAACATGAAAAAAGTATCACTTTTACTAATGGCATTTTTTTTATTTGCGACCAACGGCAGCATTGCCCAAGGGAAGTATTATATTATTTTTTGTGCTGAAAATGGTTTTCCCGGACATGCTTTTTTATCATTCGGGAAAGAAGATAATATTAAACAGGCAAGCACCATTGAATCCTGGGGGTTTGCACCTGCAAATAATTTTGCACGTATTGAACTTATTGCTTCCGTTATAGTTTCCGGAACAATTCTTGGGAATGTTTCTCTTCCAGGGGCTATAACAAATAATTCAAAAATAAAAGCTGATTATACACTTAGTAAGGAAGTAGATTTTAATACCTATAACAAAGCAATTGCAGTTAAAAATAAATGGTCGAATAATGAATATAAATTGACAGAAAGTGATTGTGTTTCCTTTTTAATTGAAGTAGCCGATGAAGTTGCTAAAACAGTTAGCGGATTTATTGTGCCTCCAAGAAGTGGTCTTGAGAATTGGCCCGCTAAATATTTGCAAAAACTTATTGAATTAAATAAAAGAAATAAATTGACTGGCAAATGGATGTGTTATGAAATATCAGGATATATGAATGTTCCTGATGATATTGTCCCAAACTTAGTTGAAATATAGGTTAAAAAGGAAGGACCAGACATA
>JBAXFZ010000457.1:0-3326 GCA_037139685.1 Bacteroidota bacterium | reverse complement strand
GATGGAGGTCTGGTTGCGGGCAATGGCCTCTTCGAGTAAATTGAGAATGTGCAGATTGTAAATCTCAGGTTCGAGGTTGAATTTTAACAGGATGTCGAGACTTTGTTCTTCAGGACTCATAACCATAATGGGCAGGTGAATACCGGCTTTACGCAGCTCTACTCCTTCATCGGCATACGCAACGGCAAGATAATCGACCCTGTGAAACTGCAGCACATTGGCAATTTCATAACTCCCGCTGCCATAGGAGAATGCCTTTACCATGGCCATGGTTTTCGTTCCCCTCGGAAGTTGCGACCGGTAATAGTTCAGGTTATGAATCAGCGCATCTAAGTTGATCTCCATAACGGTTTCATGTGCTTTCTGCTGCAAAACCTGGCTTATCTTCTCAAATTCGAAGAGGCGTGCGCCCTTCAGCAGGATGGTCTCGTGCTGGAAGGAGGAGATCGGGAAGTGGCCCAGGAATTCATCGGTGGTCAGGTAAAATGCCTTTTGCATGGGAAACTTGCCGGCATGCTTCACCATGTCGCGGCCAATGCCGATCATCCGGTCGATTTTGCGGGAGACCAGCATGGATGAAATTTCGCTGTACAGTTCATCCTTGCCGCGCCCGGTTTGCAAAATATCGGAGAGGATGATGGTTTTCCGTTGCTGCTGGTGCTGCTGATCAAGGAAATCGAGGGCGATACCCAGCGAATTGATGTCGGAGTTGTAACTGTCGTTGATCAGCGAACAATGGTTTATCGCCTCTTTCAGCTCGAGGCGCATGGCGATCGGGTGAAGGCTTGACAACCGGGTATTGATCACCGGAAACGGGTAGCCAAGGAGCAGCATGGTCGCAATGCAGTGGATGGCATTTTCGATGGAGGCTTCATCGGGGAAAGGAATGGCAAGGGTGATCTTTTCAGATCTGAAAAGGAGATCCAGACTGCTTTTCCCGCCATCCTTTTCAACGTTTAAAACCTGCAGGTCTGCTTCATGAAAACGGCTCCAGGTGAAGCGCTTCAGCTGGCTGTATGACGGGTCGGCTGCAAGGGATTCTGTGACCAGGCTGTAGTCGCTGCAGTAGACCAGGGTCTCTGCACGGGTAAAGAGTTTGAGTTTTTCTTCAACCTTTTGCCGTGCACCTGAGAAATACTCATCATGTGCATGGCCGATATTGGTAAGTATCCCGATCGTGGGGCGTATGATGGCCTCCAGGTGCTCCATTTCGCCGGGTTTTGAGATACCGGCTTCAAAAACAGCCATCTCGTGACCGGCCGCCATCTTCCACACCGAGAGGGGAACACCTATCTGTGAGTTGTAGCTTTTGGGGCTGCGAATGACCTTGTGATCGTTGCTGAGCATCTGGAACAACCACTCCTTGACGATCGTCTTGCCATTACTGCCTGTAATACCGATCACCGGGATTGAGAACCGGCCGCGGTGCCAGGCACCGAGTTCCCTGAGAGCCTCGAGCGTGTCTTTCACCAGGATGAAGGATGCCCCGGGAAAATCAGGAGATGGCGAAATGGCGAAATGGCGAAATGGCGAAACAGGGGGGGCAGGAGTTGAAGTGCCTGGAATGCGGGAGACCAGGAAGCTTCTTACCCCCTTTTCATAGAGCTCCCCGATATAGTTATGGCCGTCGTTGCGGTCGGAAACCAGTGCAACAAAGAGGCAGTGTTCGGGATGGATCAGGCTGCGGCTGTCGATGAGCAGATCATGAACGATCCTGTCATCCCTGTTGCCGGCGAGAATCTCTCCGTGACAAATCGATGCTATTTCTGAGACCGTATAGGCCGGTTCTGTCATGAACGGTTGTTATCGGGTTGATTTCCCGCAGGGTGCAGCTGACCGGCATGAAGTTCGTCATATTCCGTGCGGTGCATGAATATGTCGCCGGCTAAATAAAGTGCATTGCGAAAAGCTTCGGGGGAGGCCTCGTTTTTCCCGGCAAGGTCGTATGCTGTACCATGGGCGGGGGAGGTGCGGATATAGGGCAGGCCTGCCGTAAAATTAACCCCCTCATCAAACGACATCAGCTTGAATGGCAACATCCCCTGGTCGTGGTACATGGCCAGTATCCCGTCGAAGTTCCTGAAACTTGAAGCCCCGAAAAACCCGTCGGCCGGGTAAGGTCCGTAGGCAAGGATATTTTGATTATAGGCCTTTTCGATGGCCGGCTGAAGGATGGTTTTCTCTTCCGTACCCAGCAGCCCGTCATCCCCGGCATGGGGATTCAGCGCCAGGATTGCGATACGCGGCTTCAGAATGCCGAAATCGCGCATCAGTGAATTGTTCATCACCTGGATTTTTTTCAGGATCAGCTCCTCCGTGATCGTCTCCTTTACCTTGCCAAGGGGGATGTGACCAGTCACTACCCCGATTCGCAACACGTTGTTGATCATCAGCATAAGGTAATTGTCGGCGTGGAATTTCCCGGCAAGGTACTCGGTATGTCCCGGGAATGCGAACCCGGGCGATTGTATGTTTTTCTTGTTGATCGGGGCGGTAACAAGCACATCAATGTGATCCTTTAAAAGGTCTTCTGTAGCAGCTTCAAGTGAAAGCAGTGACAGTTCCCCGGCAATGGCGGTTGATTTCCCGAGGTCAATCTTGATCTCCTCATCATGAATATTGACAATATTCGGCCTCCTTGGATGTGCCTGGTCGGCCTTTTTGATCAGGTTGAAATTAAAATCGTTTATATTCAGGGTTTTACGATGATAGGATGCCACCTTTGAAGAACCGTAAACCACAATTGTGTACAATTCCATCAACCGCTGATCCTGCAGGGTTTTAATAATAATCTCGTATCCGATTCCATTCACATCGCCGTGGGTAATGCCCACACGAACCCGTTTTTCTTTATCGACCGTTTGTTCCATACTTGTATTATAGGGTGCAAATATATCAAAATAAAATGGTGAATCCGTTAAATGGCGAAATGGCGGAAGATGAAATCAAACAGCAGCCGCACACCGTATCCGGTGCCGCCCTGTCCCCGGTATGAATCGCGTTTATCGAGGAACGCCGGGCCCGCAATGTCGAGGTGTATATAGGGATATTCGGCAAATTTTTCGAGGAACTTTCCTGCTGTTATCATCCCGGCTTCGGCAGGGCCCAGGTTTTTAAGGTCGGCGAGATCCGACTTCACCAGCTCCCCGTACTCCTCCCACATGGGAAATTCGACCAGACGTTCATACACCTCAAACCCCGAGGCTCTAAGAAGTTCAATGTCGCCCGCCGCCTTCGATTGCATGGCAACCGACCCGTATTTCCCGATGGCCCGCACGGCAGCACCTGTAAGGGTTGCCAGGTCGATTACCAGGGCGGGGTCGAAT
>JBAXFZ010000456.1:0-3329 GCA_037139685.1 Bacteroidota bacterium | reverse complement strand
GTCCATCCCGGGATCTGGGAAACAGTCCAGTTGTGGCCGTTATCAATTGATTTATAAATACGTCCTTTATTTGTGCCAAACCAGGTAACGTCACCTACAACGGAAAAATATCCGATAACTCCATATTCTCCGCTTACGGGAGCAGGACTGTTTGCTGCAGGAATCAGGGTCCATGTGGTTCCACCGTCATCAGTGGTGTAAATTTCGAATTTGCCATTGATGGGGTCACCAACGCAATAGCCAAGATTCTGATCCCAGAAATAGACGAAATCGGCAAATGAAGAAGCATTGCTGAAGGTTGCAGTAGTCTGGTGAACCCAGGTTGCACCACCATCGCTGGTTTTGTAAATGCCCTGGCCGGTTGTCGTGGCAGCAGGAGGGAACATGCAAACCCATGCCTTCTGGTCATCAACGGCAACGATGTTGGCAATGTCGAGGTTGGTAATACCAGGAATGGTATGGGGGGTCCATAATGTACCGCCGTTGACGGTCCTGGTGATATCCTGGCAGGGAGCCAGTGCGGCACTTCCGTCATAGGCAGCTGCCCATACAACATTGCTGTTAATAGCACAAATGTTTCTGATTCCGCGACTGGCGGCAGTGAAACCGGTCGCTTGCTCAGTAAATTGGGCATAAACGCCCAATGTCAAAGCCAACATGGCCACAAATGAAAGTAGAATTTTCTTCATAGTTGATTTTTTTTTGATTTGAATTTAAATGTTTATACAAAACTACAAAGTTTTTTAATGCTCGTGAAGGATTTAACAAAAAAAATAAATCCCCTCTTTCCTTTTTCTTCAATAAAGGCGGGAGGGGCAATCCATTCAGTCAGTTCCGCAAAATGCAAATCAATTAAGTTTTTGTTCTGAAATAATTGACCGGTCACGTCGGTCAAATGCATGGGATGAGTCAATATAAATTGTTAATTTTGCAGAATTAACCGATTGACCCTTTCCGGTAATTTTTACCGGGGGGCCGGACACCATTAAATACAGCATACGATGTTTGAAGGACTAAGTGACAAATTAGACAGGGCTTTTAAAGTACTGAAGGGTCATGGGCATATAACCGAGATAAACGTTGCAGAGACCCTGAAGGATGTCAGGAAGGCCTTGCTCGACGCCGATGTCAGTTTTAAAATTGCCAAGCAGTTTACCGACCTGGTCAAGGATAAGGCGATAGGGCAGAACGTCCTCACTGCCGTTTCACCCGGGCAGCTGATGGTGAAAATTGTCCACGACGAGCTCACTGAGCTCATGGGAGGGCAGAAAACCGAGCTGAATCTTAAGGGCGACCCCGCCATCATCCTGGTTGCCGGGCTGCAGGGGTCGGGGAAAACCACCTTCTCTGCCAAACTGGCCAATTACCTGAAGACAAAAAAGGGTCGCCGGCCGCTTCTCGTTGCCTGCGACGTTTACAGGCCTGCAGCTATTGAACAGCTGAAGGTGCTTGGCCAGCAGATTGAGGTTGACGTATATTCCGAGGATGCCGTCAATGACCCGGTTAAAATTGCCAAACGTTCCCTGGCACATGCCCGCGAAAACGGGTACAATGTACTGATCGTCGATACGGCCGGTCGCCTTGCGATCGATTCCCAGATGATGGATGAGATTGCAAATATCAAGTCAACCCTGAACCCCCAGGAGACACTGTTTGTCGTGGATTCTATGACCGGACAGGACGCAGTGAATACGGCAAAGACATTCAACGAGCGCCTGGATTACGAGGGTGTGGTACTGACCAAACTTGATGGGGATACCCGCGGCGGGGCAGCTCTGAGCATTAAATCGGTAGTGAACAAACCCATAAAGTTTGTAGGGCTTGGCGAAAAGATGGATGCCATCGATATTTTTTACCCGGAACGTATGGCCGACCGGATCCTCGGGATGGGCGACATCGTTTCGCTTGTTGAGAAGGCACAGGAACAGTTTGATGAGGAGGAGGCACAGAAGCTCCAGAAAAAAATTGCCAGGAACCTCTTCGATTTTAACGATTTCCTCGCCCAGATCAAGCAGATTAAAAAGATGGGGAATGTGAAGGACCTTCTGGGGATGATCCCCGGGATGGGGAAGGCCATCCGTAACCTGGAAATTGATGATAATGCTTTCAAAGGAATAGAGGCCATTATACATTCAATGACACCCGAAGAAAGGGTGAACCCCGCAGTCTTAAACGGCAGCCGCCGCAAACGAATAGCCTTTGGATCGGGAACATCCATACAGGAGGTGAACCGGCTGATAAAACAGTTTGACGATACCCGCAAAATGATGAAAATGGTTACGGCCAACAAGGGAAAAAACATGTCGAACGTCATGCGGAACATGAAGAATATGAACTAACCCTGAACACGATGAAGCTGTTAGATGGAAAGTTGATTGCCGACCAGATCAAGGATGAGATTGCCAGGGAGGTCAAGGAACAATTTATTGATAAAGGGATTGATGCACCGCACCTGGCAGCCATCCTGGTCGGCGAAGATCCGGCGAGCATGACCTATGTTGCAGCCAAGGAGAAGGCCTGCAGGGAGGTTGGGTTCATTTCATCCGTATATAGATATCCTGCTGATGTTACTGAAGAAAAGCTGCTGGCCGTCATTGATTTCCTGAACGCCGACGGTGAAATCGACGGCTTTATCGTCCAGGTCCCGCTGCCGGCGCATATCGATGAACAAAAGATAATTGAACGCATCGATCCCCGCAAGGATATCGACGGGTTTCACCCGGTGAATATAGGTAAAATGGTCCTCAGCCTGCCATGTTTCCTGCCTGCTACCCCAATGGGGATCATGACTCTACTCGAACGCTATAACATTGACACCGAGGGTAAAAACTGCGTGGTGCTCGGCAGGAGCCATAATGTGGGCACACCGGTGAGTATCCTGCTCTCCCGGAAGGCGAAGCCGGGGAACGGAACGGTTACCCTTTGCCACAGCCATACGAAGGATATTGCCTCCATCGCAGCCTCAGCCGACATACTGGTTGTGGCGATGGGAAAAATGGGTTTTGTGACCGCCGATATGGTAAAACAGAACGCTGTTGTTGTTGATGTAGGGATTCACCGTGTACCGTCGGACCAGACAAAATCGGGATTCAGGCTCAGGGGGGATGTGAAATTTGACGAGGTTTCGCGCAAATGCAGCTATATCACACCGGTCCCCGGCGGTGTCGGACTGATGACAATTGTTTCACTGCTCCAGAATACCCTGAAAGCTGCCAAAAAAGAGGTCGTTTGAGCTCACTGGAACAGTCAACGGACAAATTGCTGCAGGAGGGGAAACTCCTCCCGGTAATGGAAGAATTTTACACCCTTCAGGGCGAGGGATTCAATAC
>JBAXFZ010000455.1:0-3345 GCA_037139685.1 Bacteroidota bacterium | reverse complement strand
AAGACACTTGAGTTTGAAAGTTCACGTAATATCCAGTCCCGGTGAAAGGCGGCAACATCCTTGTCACAGCACAACACCCCCGCTTCGATGCGGGGATTACGGGTATAGTTGGCTGATCCCACCACACTGATCCCCCAGTTATCATTCTCGATCACCGTGACCTTGGCATGGCACTTGGCCGCCTTGATGTCGGTGGTGATCTTCTGCAGGAACTGCAACTCGGCCGGCTTGCGTATGCCGTTGCGATAATCGAATATGCCTTTGAGTTCAAGGATCAGCCCTTGTTCAATGAACTGGTACAACTGCCGAATGGCATATTCCGATATCGCCCAGGTTGTGAAATAGACCCGGGCAGGACCGGTCTGTTCCAGGAGGAAGAACAGCAGATCATGCGTGGACCAGTCCCCCAGGGAGACGTAATGCACTGACTGTTGCTGAGCAACCTGCCCGAATACCTGGTGCAGTTTTGCATTGGCTTTGCCAATGGTCAGCATTTTCGTACCCCCTGATGTAATTGATCCGGAACCGGCTTTATCGGCCTTTTTCCTCTTTAGATCGTCGGTGGAGAACAGGCTCATCGTTGTAGGCGCTTGTCGATTTCAGCCAACTCAACCTGGTATTGATCTAAAAGCTGCTGGTTCCGGGAAAGCATTTCAGGAGTTTTCGAACCGGCCACCAGTCTTTTATACCGGGCAACGTAGGTTCGGAGATTATGCTGACACTGGATAAGTTCGACCTCATTGAGATCAGAAACTTTCTTCTTTGTCTCAAGGGGGTGGTTTACCGGGATCACTCCATGCTTCTCATAATGCGCGATTTGCCCGACGATTTCTTTGAGCTGATCATCCAGATCAAGGATCTGAAAGGCGATCTCTTTTCTTTCCTGGACCGACCTGTATTCAAGAACCGCATGGAGATTGTCCAGCATCTTGTAGATCATCTTCTGACACTGGCGGAGATCTTCAATCTGAATGGCCGGGATTTTTACAAGTGGCTTTTCTTCCATTGGTGCCTGGTGTTCATTGGCTTTGACTGAATGACTGGAAATCATGGGGCCGATAACCTTCCCCAGTTCGTAGGCCAGGGTCAACCGGTTTTTCCCGGTTGCTCCCCCAATACGCAAGATTCTGCCAAGTTTGGAATTCTTGTAGTATAGGTCGTATAGTAAAAGTCCTGAAGGATAATCCTGGTCGGAATTCAGCCAGGAAAAGATTTCATGATCCACTCAGCGAAAATATCGCTGCAATTGCATCATGGAAAGGACAATAATTAATGACTTCCAGGTTTTCGTGACGTTTCAGCTTAGACATGTGCGTTTGTCTCGGGATTACCTGTCAATCCCGGTTGTTTGTGCATGGTGCTTAGTTGCTGTTATAGGGCACGTTAAGTTTTAATTCTTCAACAATTCGTTCACCATTTTTCAGTATATGGATTTTTACTAAACGATCATGGCCACATTTAAACCCAATCGGCTTTTCTGGAATTTGGGGCCAAGCTCCATTAAATCCATTTTTTGCTAAACTGTCATTTCTCCAACGATTCTTGGTTACATTGAGGAACAATGAATCACGAAAGCAATTCCACGTTCCTGTCATGATATTTCCACAAGTGGTGTATTTAAAAGTTGAATCTTTCTGCAATATTAGTTCACAACCTACAAAATAGCTTTTGATTCCTTGTGTAAGAAACAGATATCCTAATTCAATTTTCGAAAGCCTTACGAATGTGTATTTCCCATATTTTATTGATGTTTGATTAGAACAACCAAAGAGAAGTACAGTCATTAAAATTATCGTTGAGACCTTCATATTTCAATGTGCCAACATTTCTCGCAAACCGCCATATGGTTATTATTTTTGACTATAAGCGCAATTATCCCCGCCTTAATCTGTAAAAGTAAAAAAAAGCATAAACAGTTATTCCTTTACAGCATAAATATTCAATAATGTGAATGAAATAAAAAAGCCTGCCAGATTAACTCCGACAGGCTCTCAACTAACCAATTATGAAAACACTCTATGAAAGCTTCATTAACTAACCCCCAACTGGAGGGTTGGGATCCATCACCAAGGCACCTTCGTAGAAAGCCATCGGTGATCCCTGTTTGCATTGGAAACCGAATTTGTGCCCCTTGTCCTTGTCGATCTCTTCCCCCCAGGTTGTCTCGATGGTTTCGAGATGTACCAGGTTGCAGGGCTCGCCGATCAGGTAGCGCTTGGCTGAAGCGCAGTTCTGGATGATGACGATCCCCTTGAAGTCGATGCCGAAATTGGCGATCCATTTCTGCACCGCTTTCTCAATGCCAGGATAAAAGCCTTCCACCCCGATCTCGTAGCCGCCGCAGTCCTGGTTGGAGCCTTTGAGTTTCTTCTGGGATGGCTTGATCGTTCCCTGGGTCATATAGAAGCTGTGCATGTATTTGCCGGTCAGAAGGGGGATATCGGTGGAGATGGTAATCCCATCCGCATCCCGGTCAGGGAATGTGGCCCAGTCGATATCGCTCTCCATGATCAGGATGATCTCGGATTTTATCCCGCCGCCGCCGCCGGCATTCCGCACGGTTGGCTTAAAAAGGTCAAAAAGTGGTATGGACATGATTGCTGGGTTTTAGGTGGCCGGAACAAATGCAAAAACTGCTTCTTCGATGCCAAAGCCAACGGACTCATACCAGTCGGCAAAGACCTTTATCTGGCGATCGACACTCTCAACGGAGATGCTCGATGCACCGTTGTTGCGGTTCATCAGCCGGATGAAGTTCTCCTTCGGAGTGGTGAAGATGACATTCTCACCGGCCATCGAAGGCAGCGGGGTCAGGGTGAGGTTGGTGCCCTCCAGCATGGTCTTCAAGCCATCGTAGTTCGTGTCGGTGCCATGGAGGTCCCTGCGTTTGCGATGGTATGCTGAAAACCATTTCCGGGAAAGGAAGATGTTCATCGACATATCCTTGTACAGATCACCGACCTGGTCGCCGAACGATTCCAGCTGGTCAAAGATGTTATCGACGGTGAGCGGTGCCAGGGGGATGAAATTGATGTTGGAATTTCCGGCCGTATGCTTGTGCTTGAGAATGGTAACAAACCCATCCATCGACAGACCGAGGGCCTGGGCGGTTCCTTCCACCGGCGGAACGTACGTTCCTTTGCCGATCAGGGCCAGTTCCCGGTTATCGGCGACCTTCGGAATGATGAGCTGCTCGATGATGTACTTGGAGATCGGCCAGGCCTTGCGGTCCATCGACTCATCTCCCATGAAACCGAGCCAGGAATCCATGATCTCGTCCGGGTAAAAGGAAAGATCGATCTTGTGCCGGCGCTGCATGATCTCCACCGGGGTGAAGGCAGCTTT
>JBAXFZ010000454.1:0-3354 GCA_037139685.1 Bacteroidota bacterium | reverse complement strand
CGTTAAGGACTTTTAATTTTCAAACGATATTGATCATCCTCCCCTCCTTGCTGCATTCCCGTTTCAGGCAATTTATCATATCTGCCCGGTTCAGCGTTTTGGAGTTTTTCCGGAGTGCCTGGAGGCATGCATAATGGATGATATTGACAATGCTGGCCCCGGTAATTTCGTATTTGCCTGCCATTTCTTCGAGTAGCCCTGGTTCCTCCGTTTTCACCCCGGCAGGGATGTTCTTTTTCCATATCTGAAGACGTTCGTCAGCCCCGGGGTTTTCAAATTCGATCATTGAATTAAATCTCCGTGTAAAGGCCACATCGATGTTGCTTTTGAAATTGGAGGCCAGGATCACCAGCCCGGGGTGCGATTCGATGCGCTGCAGCAGGTAAGAGACCTCCTGGTTGGCATATTTGTCATGTGCATCGCGCACATTGGTCCGTTTCCCGAAAATCGCATCCGCTTCATCAAAAAACAGGATCCACGATTTGTTATGCGCTTTGTCAAAAAGCTTGGAAAGGTTTTTTTCAGTTTCCCCGATATATTTTGAAACAACCAGCGACAAATCTATCCTGAATACATCCCTGCCTGTATATTTGCCCAGCAAAGTTGCAGTCAGCGTCTTGCCGGTTCCGGCTGCTCCATGAAACAGCACCCGGTAGCCGGGTTTGATCCGGCTTTTCATCCCCCACCCGTTCAGCAGGGTATCATTGTGAACGACCCAGGTCTCAATTTCCCGGATCTGCCCTATGGTCCTCTCATTCAGCACCAGGTCGTCCCACGACAGCCCCGTTTCAACCAGCTGTGCAGGGAAGTCGTTGCTCATCCTGGGTTTCAGAACACGCCCGGATGTGAACCATTCTACATATTCCTCCTCCATGATCAGCCGTCCGCTCATCTTCGGCTCACCGGCCGGAACAGGTTCAAGGTATAACAGTCCCAGCTTTGAAAAGAGGTGATCCTCCCCGAAAACAGCCGACAGTTCAATCCGCTTCGCGATATCTGATCCTGCAAGAACAAAAAGGATGGTCTCCCCTGTAGGGATCACCCCCCGGTGACTGGCTCCCTTGGCGCCGCCAAACTCCGGAAAATCACCACCTTCTGGTAAAAATTCATGAATGATCCCCCCAAGGAAACCTGGCGAGATATGCGGCACCAGCGCAAAAAGCAAAATGGCAATTTCATTATCGGTTAGGGACTGTTTTGCCAGGAAAACTGCCAGCGGGGAATCCTTCTCAAAATTTCTGTCAAAGGGCTCTACAACTGGTGGCGATTCATTTTGCAGCACAATCTTCAGGCGATAGCGCATGAGGTCGCGAATCCAGCATAATGCAGTTTCAACACGGGAAAATGGTTGCGGTTGGTATTCAGCCATCAGGTTACTTGTTAGGTGTTTTGTTCAATGCAGGGATACCTTTAAAAAGTACCCGCGAGGTATCATTTCAGAACGGGTGTAAAAACAGGAATACTGAAATTGTATTTTCTCCTTTGGCATTTCGTGAAAAAGCGAGGGAATATTCGAATTGATAAACCCTGTTCCGTGCATGTTTTGCGTCCATCTTGTATGACAGGGCGGCATTAACCTCATAGATATCCTTTGGTTCCAATGACTTTGCAAGGCTATTAAAAACATCGCTGTGTGTATAATCCAACGATGAAGAAATGGTAAAAACTCCTTTATCAGGGTTGCCAATATTTTCTGATAATTTCAATAAGAAATTGCGTGAGTTCACAAGATGGCTGTAGTGATTGTCCATATCCTGGAGCAATTCGCCGGCTTTCGCATGTATTGAAAGGCTGTTGCGGGGGCCGGTTATTAATTTATCGGTATAATCCAGATTGAAGGAGAAGGTCCTTGAATTCAGCTCCTTGAGATTAAAATCATTCAGCGACAGAAGATTGCCGGAGGCTCCGAATTTCCGGTCGCCCCTCTCCCAAAGATAGTTGATGCCTGCCTGGAAATCGATGATTTTCTTATCAAGGTCGTTGGCATTGTCGGGGAGCAGTTCATTAAGGTCCTTATTCAAAATGGCAGATTGAGCTTTGTCAAAATCAAAATCGTGAATAAGCATGTCTGCGGCCTGAATCCCCCCCACTTTTGCCTTCTCCTGTGAGAACATCCTTGTATTAAAATCAAGCGAAAGGCTCTGAGTGCGCAATGGCTTACCAACTTTCTGTAAAGAATCCCTGAGTTTTATTTCCATCCCGGGTGAGAAATAATTAACAGCACTTTTTCGCAGATCAGCAAAAGTAAGGGTTCCCGATGCATTCCCTGCCGGTGTTATCAACGCTGACACACCTTTCTCTTTATCCAGGTCCAGCAAAGGGCCTCCTGAAGAATGCAGTTTGATCGTAGTCTCAAACTTGGTTTTGGAATAGTCCTTAAATCCAAGTCCATAATCATGGCGCCATGAAGTTTTTAAAGGCAATGCGGGAATGAAGTTGAATAACGCTTCCAGGCTGGTAAAATCATTATTTTTTATCTTTTTAATTTCGGATGGAACATACAATATCCCCAGATAGGTCAATATTCCTGCACCTGTTGCGATTGTACCGATAACGAGAGGTTTCTTTTCCTCCTCAAACCTTGGCCATAATGAGGTTTGGGCCAGTGTTGTTGCCTTTTCATTGATCCTGAATTTTTTAACAAACGCATTTTTGACATCCCCTGTGAGGCTATTTAACATAGGGCTGAACAAATCATCAAGCTGACCGGCATCAGATGATTGAGATAAAGCGTTAAAGGCAGTAAGTTGCTTCTGGTCTATTGAGAAGTACTTTGTTTTAATATCTGTACCCAGAATGTGAAAAGGTATTTTCGGATCAGCAATACCCTTCTTTTTATCGGCACTCTCTTTGATTTTAGTAAGGACATCCGTCAGGTAGCCGGCACTCTTAAGCAGGCTGTCAAATTCGGCTTTGGTGCCTATACCGGTATTCTCGCCAGTATAGCCTTTTGCATTCAGACGTTCAAGCCTCTTTTTACCATAGTCCGGCAATTTGCCTGCATTTTCCTTTTCAGCCAGCTTCGCGGCCCTGCGGTTCTTCCGGGAACGCTCCCTGAAACCCGCAACCATCACCTTTCTCATGCGCTTGTCTTTGGCTTCGGTCATATAAGCTGAAGAAATCCCGGGCTTTAGTTTTTCAATATATTCTTCAGGGATTATTTTATTTCCATCATAGCCGAAGATCTTCGCGATTTCCTCGTCCGACTGCAGGTATTTTTCTATGAATTTTTCAAGCCGGTACAGGTCATACTCTTTACCGGATCCGACGCTGTAATATTTCAGAATCACCCTTATGTCTTCAGTTGTCAGTGGCTTTTTAGCCATGCTGTTATCCAGGTATTCGGACACCAAT
>JBAXFZ010000453.1:0-3355 GCA_037139685.1 Bacteroidota bacterium | reverse complement strand
AGGGATGCGTCGAATGCCTGACTAGCGATGATAAACGCCGAAGGTCTTCCTGTGAAACCGTGAGCCCGGAGAGATCGGCTCCCAGCCCGTCGTTGCGGGTAATGGTCCCGGTTTTGTCGAATACAATTGTATCGACCCGGGCAAGTGTTTCAACAACACCTGTCCTTTTAAGATAAAAGTTGTTCCGGCCGAAGACCCGCATGGTACCGCCCATCGAAAAGGGGTAGGTCATGGCCAGGGCGCACGGACAGGCAACGATGAGGATGGCGGTGACCACCATAAACGATTGGGATGGACTGATGAACCACCATACAATTCCGGAAATGGTTGCCAAAACAAGGATGATTACAGTGAAGTACCTGCTGATCACATCCATGATGGAATCCCACCTGGTCAGTTTTTCGCCGCCCGATGCATCCTGGTTCCACAATTCGGTAAGGCGGCTCTGGGCAACTTCACGCTCAACGATGAGTTCAATGGAGGGCCCGGCCTGTCGGCCTCCGGCATAAATGCGCTCACCGGTTTTCTTGGTTACCGGGGTTGACTCCCCGCTCACGAAACTGTAGTCGACCGAACCCTCACCTTTGACCAGGAGTGCATCGGCAGGTACCAGTTCCTGGTTTCGTACCAGGATACGCATCCCCGTTTTCAGGTTTTTAAGCGGGATGATGGATTCAGCGCCGTCATCCGCAATAATAGTCACGGCAACAGGGAAGTAGGAGCGATAGTCGCGTTCAAACGACAGTGCCTGGTAGGTCTTGTCCTGGTACCAGCGCCCGATGGATAGAAAAAAGACCAGGCCGGCCAGCGAATCCATGAATCCCGGGCCTGTTCCCGAAAGTATTTCATATGCACTCCTGAAGAACAACACCAGGATGCCGATTGCGATGGGAACATCGATACTTATAAATCTCTTTTTCAAGCCCTTATAAGCTGAAATAATAAATACGGAACCTGAAAAGAAGGCGACAGGTATGCCAAAGAGAATATTCAGCAGCCCGAAATTCTGACGCAGCAGGTTCTCGACGGCATCGTTCACACTGAGGTACCCGGGAAAACTGAACAGCATGATGTTCCCGAAACAGAAACCGGCAACGCCGAGCCGGTAGTAGATACCACGGTTATTGCTGCGCTTCGCCCCCTTCTCCATCGAATCGAGCGTGATCTGGGGTATGTAATTAACCGAAACAAGGAGTTCGGTCAGCTGGCGGAGGGAGAGTTTGAGGTCATGAAAGGTGATGGTAACCTCCTTCTTTACGAAGTTCACGGCCGAATGCATTACCCCGTCATTGAGCCGGTGCAGGTTCTCAAGCAGCCAGATGCATGAACTGCAGTGGATTGCCGGGATAAAAAATTTAACCTTGCTTACCCCGTCTTCTGAAAACTCAAGCAATTCACGGCGGATCTCCTCATTATCAAGGTAGGCATACCGGCTGCCTAATTCACGGTTGGCGGCTGTAAGCCCGGGGTGATCTTCAAATTTATAGTATTCACAGGCATCGCTCTGGCTGAGTATCTCATAAACAGTCCGGCATCCGGAACAGCAAAACCGCTTGTCATCAAAAACAATAGGTACGGTTCCGCAATCTTCACCGCAGTGGTAACATACATTTGAAACTGGTGCCGGATCACGGCCGGTTGAATAGTTCTGCATAATCAGTTGCTTCGTGGCAGCTCCCGGCCGCTTATCAAGGTTGAAAACCGGGAGGAAATGCTGGTTTTTGATTGACATAACCTCCTGCGGCGGCGGCAAAATTAAACAAAACAGTATTGCTTTATCAGAATTAAACGAACTATTTGTTTCCTCCATAACAGGATGCCGGGATGCCTTACCGGCGGCTGACAAACCCACGGAATATAATAATTATAACGGAAAGATCTCTTATCAGAAAAATTGAAAACCCGGCTGCCCCCGGCAGCTATTGAGGAAAGGGCTGGCTGATTTAAGCAGATCAGCATGCACCGTTTTTTTTGTTAAATAATGTTAAATTTTTCTCTTTTCCAGACATCATTTTTATTTTTGTTTCAATTTGCCATAACAATAAAAATAATAAAGAAATTCCGAACTCATAAGATGATGATATAGAACGGCTTTGAGGAATAGAATCAGAATTTAACTATTTTTTCTCGGTAGGGTATTTGACAGCACAGCTTTTCCTTCCGATTTGAAGTTTTTAATGCAATTCACCAACCCCTTAACTCCATAGCCTATGAAATCAATTCTTCCTGTATTGATAATAGTTTTTTTTATCCAGTCCTCAATCGGACAAACTTCACAAGAGGGCATAATTAAAGTAACCTACGCCAAAGACTTCGACATCGTTCAACGATCCTGCGATGCTTCAAAGAATTCGCTCAGATCGGTCGCAATTAAAGTCAGCTGCAGAAAGGCGCTCGCCGAGAAGGGTTTTACCCTTAAAATTAAAGCGACCGGGGCCGGAGGAGAAGAGGCAACGGACATAAACCTCCTGACCCGTTTGCTGGAGTTTGACAATAGCAATATTGACAAAAGCGCATCTGATGAATTCACTGCACGTTTTAATGATACGATCTATGCGGAGATCCTGTGCGACAAAAGTCTCCCTCAGATTGACAAATCGGTGACCTTCGACATAACCTGCGGAAAAATCAATGTCCAGGTACCAAAAAAATATTCCCTGATCATTTATAAAGCCATACCTGAAAAGAAGAAGGTTGCAAAGAGTTCGACAGAGGCGGTATATACAGGAAAAGACACCATAATCCGTAAAAAATACGGCCACGGTCACCTGAGCGATACAATCATCCGATTGCCGTTTACATTTACATGCAGCAAAAAACTGGGCCAGGAAGGATTTTCATTAAATGTCACTGCCCAAAGCGTCAGCGCAAAGGAAAACCGGGATTACCACCTGTTTACCAAACGAATTTCCCTTCAAAAGGACAGTTCGTCCGGGCTCTTTACATCCATTTCCGACACCATAATCCTTGAACTGCCCGGAGATACCCTGACCGACCAGCCGGATAAATACATCCTCGTACGGTTTGACACAACTTTCGTTTCGGTAAAGATGCAGCGGCCGGTCAACCTGGCAATATTGAAACCGAAGGAACCTTCAACCTATAACCCCGACATTCCCTTCCGCTTCTCGGTTGGTGCCAATTTCGATTTCGGGGCAAGAAAAACCCTTATTAATGATCTTTACACCGAGTTGTCCGTTTTCAAACCGGATATTATCAAAATACCAAAAAAAGCCAAACGCACTTTCCGTATGGGTTTATTCGGGCCGATTACCCAAAACACCTTCACATCTTCCGATTCTTCCCTGTTATATAATTTGAAGTTTCTTGTGAAGCACAAGCCCATTTCGTCAAC
>JBAXFZ010000452.1:0-3361 GCA_037139685.1 Bacteroidota bacterium | reverse complement strand
TTACCAAAGGTTCTGGCATTGTTGCTGCCGATTTCGACGGGGTTGACAACACTGAATCCTCTGACCTGGTAAAGCTGGCGGCTGTTCAGACGCTGACCAACAAATCCATCGATGCGGATGCGAATACCATCACCAACATTGAAACTATGGATTTCAAGGCCGGTGTCATTGATACCGACGGAACCCTCGCTTCCAACAGCGATACCAAACTTGCCACCCAGAAAGCCACGAAAACATATGTAGATGGCAAGACAACCGGTCGTACCAAAAAATATGTTGGAGCGATTTCCGGTGTCACTACCCAGACCATTGCAGCAGCTACCCATGGATGCACGGCCGATGTTGTTGTAGCGGTTTATGAAACCATTTCCACCACCCGTTATTCCGTGGAAGTCGATATCAACGTGAACGCCGCCGGCGATGTCACCTGGACTTCGGCCACTGCAATCACCGGTCAGATCGTAATTGTCGGATAAACTCTGAAACTAAAAAGTTGTTATGCCTTCATTTAAGTCCGATCTGGACATACAGCAAAATCAACTTCTCAACGCTGTCCTGCATACGCTACGGGATTTACCACAAAATCCCGTAGCAGGGCAGTTGTATTATAATGAGGGTAAGCAAACCGCATACCTTTATAACGGGAGTTGGTGGATGCCCTGGGGAGAATATAATGCAGGCCAGACCCGGGAGACAAAACAATACATTCTGAACTTAGCCAATCCTTCGACAAAATCGTCGATGGTTTTCGTAAGACTATATGAAAACCAGGATGTCGTCAGGATTGACTCTCATTTCAGTACTGAATCAACTGTGGATTTCAATATTGAATCAAGAAGGTCTGTCAATGATCGAGGATTTTCATTGACTGAGAGGCCGATTCGGGCAACTTATGCCGGAACTGAAACAACAGCTTTTGCAAATTCATCGCTGCCAAAAGATGATTGGCTTTTTATTGAAATTGTCCAGAAGGATGACGGAGTCGTAGTCCCAAAAGAAGGGGACCCGGCAGAGTTACCTGGTGCGACCGAACCGCCAGCGGCTACAACTGACAGTGAGATACTCGGGCTGTTGACAATAACGATTACTTGTGTTACGAATTGAAGAAAGGGGGATCCTGCCATTACCCAATCAAGGCGATCCTAACGGAATTGACACTATAGATGAGTCCTTGCCGCCAATTGATGACGGGGAGATTCCTGGGGTTTTAATGATGATTTTGACAGGGATTGTCAATTGATGGCAATGCATGTTGGAAAAAGAATGATGATCCTTAAGTTTCTTTACAGTTTCGATTTAGTAAAACCTCAGGGAGGGTCGCATCTTACTGGTAGTGCTCGAGTGCCATCGTTCCGATCAGGGTATTAATTTTTCATTTGCTTAGCTTTTCTATTACGGATTTTAAATATTACATCCACTGAATGTGTATGTGATTTTAACCTATCTTTACTGCTTTAGAGCAAAAAAACAACTACATTCGGCAAACACAATGTTGCAGTTATATGTTGATGGCAATTATGAAGGAACCCTCTATAATTATTAACAATAATATTGAACATCATGAAACTCATTCCAGATTTAGTTATTAACGAATCAGAAATTACACTTCAAGGTGGAAACGTAGGGAAAATCGCTGTGCTAATTTATACAGGCGAACGTGACCCTAAATACGTTCTAGACTATGCAATAAGTAAATATGTTGAAAGAAAGCCTCATAATGTCTTAATTGATGCAAATATGGATAATCCTTGGATGAGGGTGATCATAAGTAATATCAATGATATGATTCAAGAACCATTCGATGAAGATAAACATAGGATGTAACAAACTGAATAATTTATTATGAAAACAATTATTGATCCCAAATTCGCTGCCATAAATGATGCAGTTTGTTATTGGCTTGGTTATCAATTCAAGATAGGTAGAGATCAACTAATACATGAAGCTAGCCTAAGATATCCAATTGCCGACACAATTACCTCATTAGGGATTGCTATTAATAGAATAGTTCTTGAACTGCTTCACCCATTATTTAAAAGCAAAAAAATTGATCTTGTAATTTTCCAAGATGATGTTAAAAATCCCGCAAATGAGGCTGATGATAAAAATTTAAAAGAAGTTTATGAATTTAAACTTGCTAAGTTTGGAACAAGTGTGTTAAACGGTGATGAGCATCAAAGGGTATTTGATGATGTTATTAGACTTGCCTATTATAATTTATGGAGTAAAAAAGAATGCTATTTTCTAATGTGTGGTAAATATGAAGATTTTAAAGCATTTTTTATTGGCCATAAAAATCCATCAAGTAAATTAGGTGGTTCAACAATCGTAACTGCCCCCCAGAGCATTCAAGATATTCCAGGAATGAGTTCGTGGAATGCTACAGGATTATATAAGGATTGGTTTGGATTTCGGATTGGTGAAGAAAAAGATTATGAGTTTTCAATAACGGATCCAACAAATCAAATAGAGTGGGGTTTAGGATCCTTTCAGCATAATTATCATATTCGTGAACACCTGACACATTCCTATGCAAGGTCAATAAAAATAAAAACAAGATGTGTGGCAATAACACCAAATGGTCTTACTGATAAAACCCATGCTGTTGGGATCTGGAAAATCGAATCAAAGAATTAATCTGCCACAAACACACCCCTAATCGCAACAAAACAAACTTATCGTCGCTTTGAATGGTTGTGCATTTGATGCGTTTCCGGGAAAATCATTAACAAAAGAATGGATGATCTTTCAGATTTCCAGCCGTTTCAATTTTCGTTTTCCGGATATAGACCAAGAAGGTATCCTTTGTCCGGTGACTGGTAATTTGTATGATGTCTCGCATTGGAATTCCGGCTAGGTAAGCATTTGGGGTGCATGATAATATTGAAATTGAATCGCCGGCAGCTACAAACTAAATTGAAATACTCGGTTTGTTTCCAATACCGATTACTTGCGTTACGAATTGAAGAACGGATGATCCTTCAGCTTTGTAGCATTCTCCAGTTTGGTCACACGGATGTATTTGAGAAAAGATTCCGTGGTACGGTGACCGGTGATCTGCATTACGGATAACATGGGAACGCCGCTCATATAGGCATTTGTCGCAAATGACCTTCTTACAGTGTGAGTGCGTATCTGATTCCATTTATCAAGGTTCTCTTTGGTAATCTTTTTCAGGACAGCATATTCACCTATCCAACGCAGCACCCGGTTCGCTTCCTGGTTGGTTGGAATGTGCAGTTCGGGTCCATACCGGTGCAGGATCTCCAGAATTATCGGATGAACAGGGATGATCACTGCTTCTTTTGTTTTCTGGGTTCGCACATAGAGTTTTCCATCTTCAATATTGTTCAGTGTCACC
>JBAXFZ010000451.1:0-3363 GCA_037139685.1 Bacteroidota bacterium | reverse complement strand
TCCAGAACACAACGATGGTGGATTTTTCGCCCTTGCGAACCTGTCCGCCGTTGGATCGAATCTGCTGGAATGTGCCATACACCCGGCTCTTATATGGATCGGAGGAAAGCACCAGGCGATTGATGCCTCGGTAGTAATGGCCATTCATGCTGACCGGCGAAGGAACCTGCCAGAGCTTCATCCAGCTTCCGGCTGTTTCGAGGTTGGCAATGATCTTTTCAGTGATGGCTGCGTAGATCTGTGAGTTATTCATGATATCCGCCCCTGCCCTGGGGTCTTATTTAGGTTTCTGGCCCACCTGGTTAAAATTGAAATTTTAGCCTAAGTGAATACCGAGAAAAATAAATAATGTCAAGGGTGTAGGTCAGATTGACTACCAATCTGAATACACTCGAAGAGCGACAGTTCCCAAAGGAGGTCGCCCTTTACAGTTTTATAGCTGAAAGCGGATTTTTCGCAGGTACCTTTGCGGAAATTTCGAGTTTAATAAAGTGCGGTGGGTTTTTGCTTGCTTTCTCCTATAAATCCTCTTCAAATACCAAATTATAGAGCCTTTGGGGTGCTACTTTCTCCTGCGAGTTTAACCGTCATTACTGACGGCCATAACTCATGTCTGTGTTCTCAAAGTCCTTTTCAGGACAAATTGCATGGATCAATTTTTTAACGGGGTACTTTCCACCAAAAAGCAAGGCGACCTTTACGCTAAAACCTTATTTTCTGCCTAAATTCTGCAGTCGTTCAACTTCTTTCTGATGATAGTTCACTTTCGCCTGAAGTTTCCCTGGATCGTAAACGATAAGTCTGGTTGGATTGTAAACCTGTTCATAATAAAGCACATTCCAAATCAAAACGCCAAGTTTTCTTGCAATAGCAATTAATGCTTTCTTCCTGGACTTTCTCATTGCCAGGCGGCTGAATTTTTCTTTGAAATAGGAACCTTTTATATGTGTGGAAGCCCATGCAACCTGCACCAGAGTGGAACGCAGAAAACGATTGCCCTTCATTGTTGCAGTACTTTTAAACTTCCCGGCACTTTCATCGTTTCTTGGACGTAGTCCCGTCCAGCCAGAAAATTTCCCACTGTTTTCAAAGGCTTTCATATCTGCACCGGTCTCGGCGATAACAATCATGGCAGAAATATGGCTTATCCCAGGGATGGTTAAAAGCAATTTTAATTGCTCCGGATAATATTCACGGCAAAGCTCTTCCATTTTCAATAAGCACCGGTTGCTCTGATCAATCAGCATCTCATACTCCTGCAGCAATAGTTCAAGCATGAAACGTTGATGTTCTGTAATATATCCAGTCAATGATTCGATTATTCTCTCTTTCTTATGGGCATTCACGATTCGGCTATGAACAGCTTTCACCATAACCTCAGCAGATGTTTCTCCCTGAACAATTTGTTGAACGACATGATACACACTTTTGCCAGATAGATTACTAACAAAACTGGTAATGCGGATACTGCACATCTCTAAGGCTCTCTCCATTTCCTGCAGTACAGATGTTTGCCGTTGTTGAATCTTAATATACTTTCTACTGTAGGTCCGTAACTCACGGATGTGTTGGCACGGAACCAGGCTACTTCGCAATAACCCTTTATGCAACAATGTTGCTATCCATTGCGCATCTTTCACATCACTTTTGCGTCCAGGCATCTGTTTGATAAGGTATGGATTCACCAACATCAGCGAAAATCCCATCTCTTCCAGAATATTCCACACCGGAACCCAGTAGATACCAGTACTCTCCATTGCGATCTCTTCTATACCATCATTCCGTAATTGTTCTCCCATTGCTCGAATGGAAGGTGTAAGGGTAGAATGCTCAGTCACAGGGCCGCGCTTTTCCCCCTTGATTGTTGCACAAAAAATCGTTTCTTTGTGTACATCCAGTCCGCATACTCGTTTCATATACTTTAAGTTTAATTGGTTATGCTTAAAGTTACGAGAATAATTCAAGCACCTAAAACGCTTGAGTTACGGACTGGATTTTTATGCGTCTGTGTGTAAACCGGGAAGTTTTAATGAACATTTTTACTTACTTCCAAAAAGCTGCCCGTACTGAGCAATGCGAAGGGGTTTCTTTTTTGCTAAGCTTTTTTCTTTGACCAGGATTTGAAAGAAAAAAGCGGATAAATCTTATACGATGTTGCTATTAAAGAATGAAACAAGGTAAGCAGTATCTTTTAAGGAACATTCCCACAGTCGAATAACTTTCCAACCTTTTTCAATTAAAACCTTTGAAACTAATCCATCCCGAAGTCTATTCTTTTCGATTTTCGACTTCCAATATCTTTCATTAGCTTTTGGTTTTGTATTTCTACAATCGTGCCCATGCCAGAAACAACCATCTGTAAATATGACAACTCGAGTTGCCGGAAATACAAAATCAGGCTTGCCAAAGAGTTTGAAATTTCTCCGCCATCCTGTTATTTTATTTTTCTTAAAAAATTGAATTAGCTTTTGTTCAGTGGATTTGTTTCGGGTACTTGTAACCGAACGCATTATTTGACTCCTTTGTTCGGTATTAAAAATATCAGCCATTTTTATTGATTACAGTGATCCAGGAATTGTCAAATCCTAAAGCCTGTAATATCTTGTCTTTATCAAGTGTTGGTGGTTGCTTTATTCGAATTATCATGCTCTTTTCGGGAACATCTTCAATAATAGTAAATTGTGAGCCGTGAGGTTGCCATGTAAAACGATGCTCAGATGTTTTAATATCAGTGCCGACAAGATTTTTATTTTTATTCCAAGCCCACGAGTATAGTTCATAATCGTATCGGATGGTTTCAAATTCAAAGACAACGACTTCATTTAGGTCGTTGGATTTTATTAAAACAATAGTTCTGAGATTCTTGAATTTCTCACGAATTGAGGAAACTCGCTCGTTCCAAATTTCCAGAACAGATGTTCCAATATGCATCGGATCAACTTCACTATCGATTCTTTCACCGTAAGAATAGATAGGAGAATTTCTGCCTGAAATGAGTCTTACTTGCTTCTGTGCAGAGGGTTTTGAAGATTTTACAGTCTTCGCTCCCCATGCAGTATTTCCAAGAATTACATCATCAAGACCGACATTTGAGGGTTTCCATTGAGCACCTATGCATGTTGCAAAGATATTTTCCCATTCAGAACCTTCAAGTTCTGGTTTTCCTTTGGAAGCCAATAAATAGACTAACTCTTTACCTAAAATATAAGGAAAATCTTTGGGGAATTGATTAAGCGCGAAAGGAGGTATGGATTTACTAACAGTTCTTAGCTTCGGGTTTCTATTTTCCATTATGAACTTCATATGTTACTTCATAATCCCTTAATACAGATGTCATATCCATAGTAGTTGCTACATATGGGA
>JBAXFZ010000450.1:0-3388 GCA_037139685.1 Bacteroidota bacterium | reverse complement strand
GTATACGGTGCCGGGCAACGCCCCACAGGTGGCGCAACCTGGAAATAAACAGCTGCTTTTCCGCATCGGTCATGGTTCTCCAGATCTGTTGTGTAAGAGGCCTGATTGAATCGATCACCGGTTCTGCCGAGATGCCTAGTTTTCTAACAGACTTAATGTGTTTGTGCACCAGTCTGACGATCTGGGATAGGGACGCTGTTGCTGGGAACTCCTCCCTGAGTTTCGAATAGGTCAGCCCGTTGTGCCTGTGCGGGAGGATATTGTATCCGTTCGGGGAAACCGAATATATTGTGCCATGAAACCCGTTTTCAAGCAGTCCGATGACGGTATCAACCATGGTTAATCCATTCCCTGCCAACATGATTGATTTAAGATTTCTTACATTGGAAACAGCCAGCTTTTCCCAGGGATTTTGAAAATAGTGCGGGCTTTCAAAGAATGAGCTGTTTTTAATTTTCGGATTGCCTGGGATGAGGTTTCCGGTTGCAAGAATGCAGTCATCGGTCATGATACGGTCCCCACCGGAAAGCACCATTAATATGCCGCTGTTACTGACCTCCAGGTCAACGACAGTATCTTCGATCATCCTGATTTGAACCTGTTTTGACTGTGCGGTTTTTAATGCTTCACCCCAAATCTCTGTTAAATATTCGCCATACAGGTATCTTGGCAGGAATGCATTTGCAACCAGGCCATGCTCCAGCCCTGCAAATTCAGCCCGCATACTGATCCAATCGACAAAATGATCAGGTTTCTCCGGATAGGCACTCATCTTTGACGCGATAACATTCAGGAGTTGCTTTTGCGAATAGGGATTGTAGGCAACTCCTTTATTCAGTGTCCCTGGTTCATTAACCACGACAAGTTCAAAAGGTCCTGTGCATTTCTCTATGAGGTGCACTGCTGTCATCGTACCGGCAAAGCCTCCCCCGATTATTCCTGTTTTTTTCATTGCTTTCTTGTTGTGTTGGCGGGTTTGCAGGTTGTGGCTGGAAATGAAGCAAACCACTTCGGTTTTTTACCCGTTTTTTCTTATATAAACGGGAATTTCTGCTAAATCGTGTAATTATAAAGAATAGTTCCAGGAAGACCGCCCCGGCCGGAAGTTCCCAGTTAAAGTTGTATTTTTGCATGGTTGCCCTGATGCCGGATGATTAAAGCATCCTCGCATAACCCGGGTCCTGCAGGTGCTTTTTTGGAGGCCTGTGAAAAAATGATTAAGAGGAGGTTGTCTGAACCATGGAAGAACGGGATTTTTCGGCTGAACTGAATTACAGTGCATCGCGCAGCAGCGGTCCGGGCGGGCAAAATGTGAACAAGGTCAGTACCAAGGTTGAACTTCGTTTTCATGTTGCCTCCTCACAACTGCTGACGGATGCCGAGAAAGAGTTGCTTGCAGTGAAACTTGCTGCAAGGATCAACCTGGCGGGGGAGCTGCTGCTTGTCTCGCAGTCGGAGCGGTCGCAGTTGAAAAACAGGGAGCGGGTGACCGAAAAATTCTATGACATGATCAGGCGGGCGCTGACTCCCCGCAAGAGGAGGAAACCCACCAGGCCCTCACTTGCCTCGAAGGAGGAGCGACTGGAGACGAAACGAAGACAGTCGGAGAAAAAAGCGAGGCGCCGGACAGATTAGTCTTTACAGCAGCGGACTGAAAAGCCATTGGGTTTGAAGTTGTAATTCCGCAGCAGTTCACTGTTATTGGCATCCAGCACATAGTTCCATCCGTTGGCGGAGGCGGTATCGGAGGATGACCAGAAATAGCCGACGTTCCCGATTGAGTAGTAGGTGCCGTAATTGATCCTGTAACCTCCCGGCAGCCCGGAGAACCCGCATGAATTGGTCGCCCCGGTATTGGGGGCGTACCACAACCCGGTTCCCTGTTCAATGGTCCCTGTTGATTTCATCAGCCCGCCTGCCACATCGTTCCCTCCCAGGAAACTACCCAGTGCAGCCCATTCATTGTCGGCAGGTACGTGCCAGCCGGTGGGACAGAGGCCACGGCTGTCGGCAAAGGCATAAAAGTTATACAGTTTACCATAGGTATCTCCATTGGCAGCCAGGTTGTCATAGTTGCAGAAGGCACCGGTGGTCAGGATCTTCCACTGGGCATCGGGAACGACCTGGGGTATCGCATCCCCGTTACGGTACCTGGTAACCTTGAGATTTTCCCTGAGCCATGATTTACCGCCAATCGCAACGACATGATATACATTTCCCTCTACATCTGTTACCGAGTCGACGATGATTTTCAGGGTGGTGAAGGACTGCGCGCTGCCATACCCGGTTCCCTGGCTGTTTGTGGCATAGGCCCTTGCATAATAAAGGGTATTTGCTGCAAGTCCCGTGATCTGGCTTGAAAAGGTTCCGCTGCCGTCTCCGTCGGTTGTGTGTGAACCGGTTATCAAAGGCAATGGCGAAGTGCTCCAGCAGACCCCACGGGCTGCAACGACGGCGCCGCCATCGGAGGTAACGGTTCCCCCGCAGGTAGCAGTCGTCTGGCTGACAGCCGACACGGCTGATGTGGTTACTACGGGGGAGGTTAGGGTAGCCGCAGGGGGATCAGACTTCTTGGAACATCCTGTTATTAACAAAAGGAAAATTCCGAGGATAATCGGAAGTGATGTCGGGTGTTTTTTCATGGATAGGCTTTGCAGTATGGTGTTCATGATCCGGATTTTTCAGGAGGTATGACTAATGGTTACAATGTTTGAAATTCATGCAGTCAAAGATATAAACTAATCTTCATTGTTTGGCAAATCCCACTATTTACAATAGATTTGCATTGAAATTCACAGTGAGGCAGGCAGTTCAAACCGTGTCGGGATTTCAGCAGTTTTTGATCCTGGAATTACCCGGAATTATCGAAGAGGCTGATGTTAAGGCTAATATCCTGGCTTACTCCTATGGTCCCGGGTATAAAAATGTGATCTGCATCATCATCCCTTCAAAACAAGAGATCAAACTACCGTAAAAGAACCAATCAACCAATATAAAATGGATCTCCCCCAGCTTCCAACGCAACAACCTGTCCTGTCCGGGTTCATCAGCCGGAAATTTAAGTTCTGGTCATTTGTATCGATGTTTTTACTGGTGTTCGTGCACGGGTACAACCTCCATGAGCGCTACATGCAGCCATGGACCATGCCCGGTGAACCGCTTAACTTCACCACCTTCACCGAGTATTTTCTCGCCAACGGGATCTTCCGGTTCCGCATCCCCATGCTGTTCATCATCTCTGGTTTTTTGTATGCCCTGCACGATCAGCGCCCATATGGCCAGCGAACCCGCAAGCGCCTGCGCACCCTGTTGCTGCCCTATGTAATCTGGAGTACAGTCGGGTTTGCCTTCACCTGGGTTCTTGAAATGTTCCCATGGTCAAAAGCCA
>JBAXFZ010000449.1:0-3404 GCA_037139685.1 Bacteroidota bacterium | reverse complement strand
TCATAGTCGGTGCCCTGGAAAAAACCACTCAGCTCTTCGGTAAACTGTTTTTCATCGTCCAGGATCAAAATCTTTATTCTGTCTTGTAATGCCATTGTCATTTATTAGTTTGAAGATCCAGGATGAGTTTTATTTTGGTGCCGTTCACCTTGTCGCTTATAATTTCCACAGTTCCGCCCATCTCCCTGATGATCTGGTAGCAAATCGTCAAACCGAGCCCGGTTCCCTTTCCCTCCTCTTTCGTTGTATAGAAGGGAAGCATCACATTGTTGATGTCGTCATGGCCGATACCCGCCCCGTTGTCATTAACCTCGACAATGATGAGTTGATTCTCGACGTATGACCTGATCCCGACAAACATTTCGAAATCCTCCTGCTGTTTGTTTTTCCGCTCGATTACCGCGTCTTTGGCATTGACCAGCAGGTTCACAATCACCTGCTCAAATTTAAAGGTATTCCCGAGTATTTGAGGAATATTCTTTGCCAGTTGAAACTGCAGGCTGATCCCCAGGTGTTTGAACTGTTCCATGATCATGGAGGCGCCATTTTCGATGCTGGCATTTATATCGAAGGCGGTAAGGACAAAATCGTCGTTACTCCTCGAAAATGCCCTGATATGATCGATAATATTACGGATCCGGGTGATGTTTTCAAAAATCCTGTCCGATTTTGCCTGAAGGAATTCAAGGTCGATCTTGTCGGTTTTAGCCGATTCGAACAGGATTTTATCCATGACCATCGAGATGATGTTCAGCGGCTGGTTTATCTCATGGGCGATCCCCGTGGCCATTTCACCCAAGTTTGCCATCCTGTCGGCATGGATCTGTTTCGTCTCCATCTTTTTGCGATAGGAGATGTCGCGGATGATGATCATAAATGAAATCGGCAACCCGTCGGGACCCTGGATGAGGGTGGCACTGGTTTCACTTGCAAAAACCGGCTGGTTCTTCTTCCTGATGTTCAGCCCGATATTTTGGGCAAGCCCTTCATTGATGGTTTTCCCGATGAGATCCTTCAGTATGTGTTTTTCAGTTGAAGGGATAAACCTGAAAATGTGCTTGCCTATAAGATCGTCGCGGGTATCTGATCCCAGGATTTCGATAGCAATTTCAGAAACCTCCGTGATGATACCCTTGAGGTTGATCAGGATAATGCCGTCGGGCGAAGCATTCAGCATGGTTTTATATTTTTCTTCGCCAACGATCATGGCCTGCTCTGCCAGTTTGCGATCGGTAATATCTTCTGAAATACCCAGCAGGTAGTCGGGTTCACCGGAGGCATTCAGAACAGGCACCTTTTTGGTATGGAGGATGCGGATCCCCTTGTCCCTTGTCTGTATAGGTTCTTCGGGAATATCATATAATAACTTGTTGTTTAAAACTTTCCGGTCAATTTCGGTAAACCTGTCAGCCTGTTTATTTGTAAAGAAATCATAATCACTGCGGCCCAGCATCTCTTCAGCAGGAATACCCAGCATCTCCTCGCCTGCCCGGTTGAACTGGACAAAACGCAGGTTCTCCGCATCCTTCAGGAAGATCATATTTGGAATATTCTTCACGATTGAGTCAAGCAGGCTGTTTGTATGCCTTATCTCCTCCTCCGCCTGCTTTCGGTCGGTAATATCCGTCATGACCGTCAAAAAATATGTTTTCCCCTGGCTCTCTATGATTTCACCTGAGAACAGTCCATCCATAATGGTTCCCGACCTGGTTTTTATCTGAAGCTCAAAGTTGCGCAGGAGCCCGGTCCTGGCAAGCTCATAGGCGGCCTCCTTTTGTTTTTCAGGTTGGATGAAGAGCCCCAGGTCATCGGATGTTTTTCCGATGATCTCCTCCCTGTGATACCCGGTTTTGGCCAGGAAGGTAGCGTTGACATCTGTAAAAATACTGTCAGGAACCGTGCTGATGGCCATAAGCGAAGGATTGTGATCGAAAATCTTATTGAATTTCTGCAAGGCCTCCTGCACGGCACTCAGGTCTTTGGAGAGCCCGAAAATACAATCGGTTCCATTCCATTTCCCAATCCACACGCGGGTCTCAACCGGCACCATCGAATGGTCCCGGCGGGCAAGGGGAAGCGGGCAGAAATCGCGTTTGCCTGCAAATACCTCGCCAAGTATCTTTTTCGCCTCACTCCTCATCGGCTCAGGGTGGAGTTCCGAAATATGCATACCGTCGAGGTCTTCCCTCGGGTAGACAAGTTTGCGTGCAACGGCATTGTTCACATAGATGATGGTTCCCTGCATATCACCAACGAAAACCAGGTCGTTCAGGGTCTCGAATAAGGTGCGGAAGTTGGCTTCACTGGATTTTAAATTTTCCTCAAGCCGTTTTTTTTCCGTTATATCGACCATATTGATCAGGCACTGGTTGCCATTGCCTGCAGCAACACCTTCGATATGCACATATTCCATCTGGTTGTCCCCCGACCGGAGCTGAATCTCGCAAATCTCCTTGGCCTGGTTGCTGAGAATTTTCTGGAAGAAGTTAATGAATACATCTTTTGTGCCGGGGGAGACAAATTTGCTGAAATCCTGGCTGATTAAATGGGAACGGTCGTTGCCGAGCATTCCTGCACCCCTGTGGTTCAAATCCTCTATAATCATTTTGGCCGACAGGGTAAAGTATCCGGAAGGGGCAAAATCATAAAGTTCGATGTATTTTTCGGAAACAGTATTGAGTTTTTCAAGGGCCTTTTCGAGTTCGTCGTTCTGCATCTCCAGTTCAGTCTGGTATACCCTCAGCGATTCCTCCATCACTTTGCGCCGGGTGATGTCTTCGGTAAACCCGAGGTAGCGGGTATCGGAAAGTTTCACCCCCTCGACCGCCCACCATCGCTTGGTCCCCGATTTATGCAGGTAAAGCATTTCGGTCTTTGCGCTCCCTTTTTTTATAACATTTTTAAAATGATTCGTGCCTTCTGCAACTGATTCTTCAGGAAGGATTGCCGCAACCGACATGTTCAGCAACTCCTCCCTCGAATACCCGGTCATCCTGCAGGCCGCCTCGTTTACTTCGAGATATTTCCCGGTCTCATCGGCGACAAATACGCCCTCGGGTGCATGATCGATGTAACTCCTGTATTTTCCCTCGCTTTCTTTTAAAGCTGAATTGACCCTGGTTAATTCACCGGCATTTGTTTTCAGCTCTGCGATATTCTGAAGAATGACTTTTTTCTGAATGTATAGATCCAGGAAGACATTTACTTTGCACAGCAGGATACGATGGTCGACAGGTTTGAAAATATAGTCGACGGCTCCTGAGCTGTAGCCTTCAAAAACCTGTATTTCATCGACATGGCTGGCCGTAAGAAAAATGATCGGAACCTTGTCCTCTTCCCTGTTTTCATTCAGTTTCAAGGCCAGTTCATATCCGTTCATAACCGGCATCCGAACGTCGATGATG
>JBAXFZ010000448.1:0-3409 GCA_037139685.1 Bacteroidota bacterium | reverse complement strand
CCTAACCGCTTTTCTATATTGGTCCGCATCTGTCCCGGGTTATTTCTGACGATGGAGGTAGGGAATGCGAATGCCTTCATCTTGTGGAAATAACCGAAAAAAATGCCGCTTGCAATACCGAAAACAAGCGGCTCGGTGAGGGTAAGTCCGCCATGGTTCAGCAGGGAGGTTATGGTTCCTGATTCGCAGTGGGCACCCATTTTATGACTGTAGTCCTTTATGATCATCTTTTACCTGCCTCAATTTTAGTCAAAAAAACGTATGGGTTGGCTGTAGGTACCTGGTGAACCGAAATTTCTCCCGTCCCGGTCTCAAGTACCAGGCTGGCCTCAAAGATTCCATCACAGGAAACAAGGATGACCTGGAGCAGGTTTGACGGGGGAATGTTGAAAACAACAGCATATCTGCGCAGTTCTTCGGCAGTAATACAGCCAAAATTTTCCGGGCTGAGGTGTTTTTTAACGCGTGATTTACGGATTCCTGCCCTTGCGGACAGTTCAGAAATAGAAAGCTCGCCAAGGGTCATATAATATTTAACCGGGGTTATCCTGTCGGCGGCCAGCTGGGTCCTTAATTCGATCTCCAGGTTCCTTCGCTTGCTGATGTAGTCATCCATATAATTGGCCGAAAGGTAGGAACCGGTCTGCATCGGACCGAATTCCCCGTCATCCTTTTCCACGTATAGGATAACCTGTTGTTCAGGATAATCAACAAATCCTTCTTTTTCTTTCATGGGATGAAAATAAGTATCTCCTCCAGTTTCCGTTGTGCAAAAATAACAATGCTGGTGATCTTTGCAAAGGTAAAAATAAGGAGGATTTATCTCATTTTTTTTGCCTCAGCCAGGCAAAGGGGAGCAATGGTAGGGATGATCCGGTTAAGGGAGAAGCCTGATTTCCCGAGTAACTCCGTGAATTCAACCGCGGTGCGTTCCTTGCCGCCCTTCATGGAGGCCATCATCTGGATATCGAGGAGCTTTGACAGTGATGGTTTATTGCCCGGCGGGACCACCATGTCGATGATCAGCAGTGTGCTGTGGTTTTCCATGACCCGGTTTATGATTTTCAGGAGCTCGACACACTGTTCATCACTCCAGTTATGCAATACGTTCTTCAGGATAAACAGGTCGCCATGTATGGGAATTGCATGGAAAAAGTCACCGGCAACGATCTGTGAACGATCTTCAACCTGGTACCGGGCCATCATTTCGGGGGCTTTAACGAGGGCATCATGAGTGTCAAACAGGATGCCCCGGCATCCCGGATTGTTATGGAGGATATTTGCCAGCAGAAACCCTTCGCCTCCCCCGATGTCGGCAATTACGGGGTACCCCGTAAAATCGTATGCATTCATCACCGGTGCAAGGGCCAGGTCGGAGAGGTTTGTCATCGACCGGTCAAACAGGAGATATTCATCCGGGTGGTCCCTAAGATATTCGTAAGGCCCTGATCCATATTTTTCAGTAAAGGCATCCTTACCTGTAATCACTGTATTTTCAAGACCATTCATCAGGTTCCAGTTAACCGGTCCGAGATGATGTAGAATCACGTATCTCAATGAGCCGGGTTCATCAAGCAGTGACCTTGACATGGCATTCAGCGTGTAACTGCCATCACGGGTCTGCCTGAAAATGCCCTGGCTGGAGAGTGCGCGAAGGATGCGTGCGATGTTTGAAGGGTCTGCGTTAAGCCGTTCTGAAAGCTTTTCAGCCGTAAGGGGCCCTGGTTTAAGGAGGGTTGCTATGTCGAGTTTTGCCGCCACATAAAGGGCCGGCAAAAGCCAGAAATTCTGGCATTGCTCGTAAAGAACCACGTTGCCGGGAAACAGTCTCCGGTTGAGGTGAAGTAAAAAAGTGCGGAAATTATTGATGGCTTTGACAAGCCAGACCGGCGGAAGTTTTTGAACAGATGGCGTTTTACCCATAAACCGATGATCGCGGATCAATACAATTTTGCAGGCTGCCGGCAGGGAAAAAATCTCTCTTTTCAGTCCAGGCTGCCGGAAACAGGGGATCAGCCAACCGTTCTACCTGACCGGAAGGCTTTTAAGCTGGATTTCAAATTTTTCAAGGTCCGAGATAAGTTTGGCCTTCTTATCGAGCAGGTTTATCTTCACATTCGAAAACAGTTCCTTGTAGTATTCAATACCCTTTTCAAGGTTATCCCTGAAGGTGGTGAAGTAATCCTCCTGTTTTTCCGTCCATGGCCGCGCCGTCTCATCCAGCTTGCTTTTCAGGTAATCGATGTAGATCATCAGTTCCTTCATGAACATGTTGGGGCGGTCTTTGCGTTTAATAACATTGATCCTCCCGTAAATGTGATCCACCATCTCTTTCAGGGTCATTACCTCTGAGAAGTATGCCATATTCGGGCCGGGGCAGACTGAAACTCCGGGTTTTTCGACCCTGGTATCCAGGTGGTTAACAAGCAGCGCAGAGGTGCCAAGTCCCACGCAGATACAGGCCTTTTCGACGATTTTATCAAATTCGTGCCGGAACTCCTCCTCGGGCAGGTTACGGGCCTGGAGTTCCTCAATTTTCAGCTTCTGGAATTTCCGGGAGGCTGTGCAAAGCCCCGGTTCTCCATATTCGGTGCTGAGGGCGGCATACTTTTTCGGACAGGGATTCCCGGGAGTATGATGCTGGATATAGACCTCCTTTTCAATGTCCTTTGTATTGCCCCTGAGGTTGTTAAATGGAACCCCAAGTGGGCTTATGTCGCTCAGGAAGAGGTCCTCCTCTTTGGCCTTGCACAACAGGTCAAGGGTGATATCATCCACATTGACAACCTCGGGTACAAGGAGGAATGGGGTTCCCCAACCCACAGAGTCAAGCTGGTAATGATCGGCAAGGAACTGGTGTTCTTCGGCAGTGCCTACCCCGCCCTGGGCTGTGATCTTTATCTCCAGTGGCTCCGGCGGACAGGGGCGGTTTTTAGCCTTGAGCGCTACTTTCAGCAAATCAAAGGTCTGTGTAACCAGGTCATCGCGCAACCGGTTGATCTCCTCGAGCACAGGGCCAAGCAGGTACCCGGTTGTAGGGAATGCATGGCCCCCGCAATTCAGGCCTGATTCTATGCGGTACTCCGAAACCCATAGTCCCTTCTTTGCCAGGTACTTACCCTGGATCAATGCTGAACGGTGGTCACTTACCTTCAGGGTTATCTTTTTCCTTAACTTGCAATCCTTGTCAGGATAGAATTCATCGAAGGTTTCGAGGTAATTATAAAGCCTGGGGCTCATTCCGGCCGACAATACCACAGAGGAGGAGAGGTCGCTGTTAACGAAGCCGCGTAAAGCTGCATGTCCGTCGTTGTATTCGATAGGCAACTTTTCATGGTTGCGGAAATTTTCCTTATCCACCTTGGTCATGATGTTAACATCAATGCTGCCCATGGTGAGGTTCTCCTGG
>JBAXFZ010000447.1:0-3442 GCA_037139685.1 Bacteroidota bacterium | reverse complement strand
GCTTGTGGAGGACAACAAAGTCAATAAAGAGCTTACAATTCTCTTTCTGCGTAATACATGCGTGGTCGATTATGCGCATGACGCTGCCACTGCCATTGAAATGGCCCGGTTGAAACAATTCGATGCCATCCTGATGGATATTCACCTGGGGTACGGAATGAACGGAATTGAAGCAACACGGGAGATCCGTAAAATTCCCGGTTACAGTCAGACACCTGTCATAGCCGTAACAGGTTATACTATGGATGAGGACAAGGAACAGCTTTATGCAGCGGGTTGTACAAGCCATATTGCAAAGCCTTTTGATAAGAGCACCCTGCTTAACCTGATCCGGGAGGTACTGCGCGGTAATTAAGGCACTCTGGGCTTAACAAAAAATTAACAGATATTTGTTGTACATATAAAAAACTTGGCGTAATTTTGTACCAGTCTAAATAAGTTAATAATCTAAACACAAATACCATGAAAAAAGTTGTGATGTTATTTTCGGCAGTAGTTCTTGTTGCAGGGTTAACCTTTGCTCAGACACCACAGAAAGCTGAAAAACCTGCTTCAAAAACAGAAGCTGTCAGCAAGGATTCAAAAGCCGGTTGTGATATGAAATCAAAAGCTGCCTGCAGCCATTCAAAAGAAGGCAAAAGCTGCTGTGCAAAAGACGGTAAAAAAGCCGCTGCTACAACTACACCTGAAAAGAAGTAATTAACCCAGGCGTTAATTTATATAGAAGGGGCCCAGTGCCCCTTTTTTATTTTATCACATGCCCGCCCGGCATCCTGAAAACGATAGGCATCCTCACCATCACCCTGACGGCATGGCCGTTCCGCTTACCCGGGTCCCACCGGGGCATCTCTTTTGTCACCCTGATGGCCTCTTCGTCACAACCACCACCTATCACCTGGGTAGCTTTAACATTTGAAACAGACCCATCAACCTCCACTACAAAGAGCACCATAACCACACCCTGCACCTGGTTTTTCAAGGCGGCTTCCGGGTACCGGATATGCTGCCTGAGATAGTAAAGCCGTGATTCATCCCCGCCGGGAAAACGCGGATAGACATCTATTGCGGATGAAATGGCAGCATCTCCACCAGTACCTGAACCCATCCCTGATTCGCCATGTTTCGCGAGGGAGTCAACCTTTGGATTTTCAACATTCTTTTTCTCCTCCGGTGGATCTTCAACCCTTTTTTCCTCATTCGGTGCAACCGAATCCTTTACGACGGGGACTTGTGGCACCTCCGGCTCCGGGGCTGCAAGAGAGCGGGCAAGGCTGTTGAGTTCCTGGTCGGGCGGGGCGCTCATGTCGAAATATTCCACCTGTGCCATCATTCCTGCTTCCACCAATGGAACCGGTTCGAAATAGAAAAAAAGCCATGGAATGAAAACAGCCATGAAAAGAACAATCATGCCGATAACCGTAGAGATCAAAAGGGTCCTGTAATACTTCACACGGAAATCGAAGGCGCCATATGCCTTGTTCCGGCCTTCGAAAGCCATCTCGGCCAGTGTGGGATAATGGTTACCGGTCATTCGTCAAGATATAACTTGAGAAATTCAATCTCCCGCCGTTCCCGTTTGGTAGGCCTGCCAAGCCCCCTTTCACGGTGCTCAAAACCCGGTTCATTTTTCCGCTTAAGTTTCTGGTATTCCTCTTCGGGCGTCAGGTCTTCCATTAACGAGGGTACCAGTTTGGCCGAAACCCGGTTACCTGACAGGGCAACGACCCTGAGCGTCCTGGTGATGGGAGAAACCGAAACGGCAATTACCTCGCCGGTTTTCAGTTCACGGGAGGGCTTTACCACATGGTCAAGGATTTTCACCTTCCCCGACCGGCATGCTTCCGAGGCCAGCGAGCGGGTTTTGAATACCCGCACAGCCCATAACCATTTATCGATTCGTACGCCCTGATCCATCAAGCTATTTTTGCCGGAAATATATCTCCATCGGAACCCCGTTAAAATCGAATTTCTCGCGGAGTTTATTCTCAATAAAACGCTTATATGAATCCTTTAAGTATTGCGGGTGGTTGCAAAAAAAAGCAAACGAGGGAAAGGCGGTGGGAAGCTGCATGGCATATTTGATGCGCACATATTTCCCCTTGACTACGGGTGGCGGCATATCCTGCAGGATAGGCAGTATAAAGTCGTTAAGCGCGGAGGTGCTGATCTTTTTCGACTTGTTCCTGTAAACCTGGATGGCGGTTTCTACAGCCTTGAAAATGCGCTGCTTGGTGATGACCGATGTGAAAATGATCGGCACATCTGTAAAAGGCTTGATCTGGTCCATGATGTTCTCTTCAAACTCCTTGTGGGTATTGGTGACCTTTTCAACCAGGTCCCACTTGTTGACAAGGATTACCACACCCTTGTGGTTTTTCTCGATGAGCGAGAAGATGTTCAGGTCCTGCGCCTCAAAACCGCGTTCGGCATCCACCATCAGGATGCAGACGTCACTGCTTTCAATAGAGCGGATGGCGCGCATGACCGAATAGAACTCGATATTTTCGGTGACCTTGGCCTTTTTCCGGATCCCGGCGGTATCGATAAGGTTGAAATCGAGGCCGAAATACTGGTAATGGGAATGGATTGAATCCCTTGTTGTTCCCGGGATCGGTGTGACAATGTTCCGGTCTATTCCCAGCAACATATTGACCAGTGATGATTTGCCGGCGTTCGGACGGCCGACGATCGCGATTTTTGGCAGGGCATCCAGAATCGCCGAATTATTGCCGGGTTGCAGAGGCGATGCATGCATCGTCTCTACAACCGGGTCCTGCGATGTATCATCATCCTGGTTTTGTGACGGATCACTGTCCTTTCGGGAAACAGAAACATCATGGTGTACTTCAACCTCCTCGGGAAAAACTCCGACAACCTCATCCATCAGATCCCCGGTGCCGCTGCCGCTTGTGGAGGCAATGGAGAAAAAGTCGCCCAGCCCGAGCCTGTGGAACTCGTGAACGTCGTTGATCATTTTATAGCTGTCGACTTTATTCACGACGAGAATCACGCGTTTTTTCGATTTGCGCAGCATTTTGGCCACATCCTCATCCATGGCTGTCAATCCCTCCTTGGCGTCAACCATAAAGAGAATTACATCCGATTCATCGATTGCTAGCCTTACCTGCTTTTTTATCTCTGCTTCGAAGACATCCCCCGATTGATCCACATATCCTCCTGTATCGATCACCGAATACATCTTCCCGTTCCAGTCTCCATGTCCGTAGTGACGGTCGCGGGTTACCCCGCTTGTTGGATCGACGATGGCATCGCGGCCACCGCACAAGCGGTTAAATAATGTGGATTTCCCGACATTCGGGCGGCCTACGATCGCAATAATATTTGTCATAATTTTTGTTCGCTAATGAGCTGATGATTAATGTGCTGATGTGCTGATGTGCTGATGTGCTGATGTGCTGATGTGCTGATGTGCTGATGTGCT
>JBAXFZ010000446.1:0-3471 GCA_037139685.1 Bacteroidota bacterium | reverse complement strand
TGATGATCTATCCAAACCCGAATAAAGGGTTGTTCAATATCTCAATGCTCGATCTCAGCATCCTTGAAATGACGGTTGCCATTTCGGATGTGCTCGGGAAAGAGGTAAAAACAGTTGCCTGCAAAGGGAGGGAAATCTATAGTATCGATCTTTCCGGCCAGGCAAAGGGAACCTACCTGCTGAGGATCACAGCCGGGGAAACTACGTTGGTTCGCAAAATCGTTGTGGAATAGCCTGTTTTCTCTTAAAAAAAGAGGTTGTCTCCTGTTTTCGGGACAGCCTCTTTTTTTTAACCATTATACCCCCGCGAAGGCGGGTCCGCCAGGGTTGTATGACCGGTTTTTAAAAGCATCAGGATGCCTTGGAGTCCCTTTGTCTGAGCGGGTCAGGAACAGTCAGAAAGCGGATTTGCCGTGCAGAGCTCAACAACTGCCGGCCGGACCAGTCATTTGTACCTGCTTAAGGCTCCACGGTATATCTTGCCGATATCCGCGACCAGCCGGGCCGGCGCAATTACCTTTACGGCCATCCCGTACGACAGGATCTCCATCACAAGATCATGGGTGATGAAAAGTGTCAGGCTGATCCTTAACTCCCCGGCGGTATCTGCAAGGATAGTCTGGGACTCGTGGATGGGGTAGCTTTTAATGTATTTTCCCTGTTCCGGTTCAAACGACAGGATGATCTCCTCAGGGCTGGCATTGTCAGGGTTGATCACCCCGAAACAAAAACGGAACATGCCGTTCACATCCAGGCTGGCAGGGTAATCGAACCGGGTCGGGGTGGCCTGGAAATCCAGGATCCGGTCGAGCCCGAAGGTTTTTATTCTCCGGTCGTTGCGGTCTCTTGCCAACAGGTACCACCGTCCCTTCGATTCTTTAAGCGCATAGGGTTCGGCAAGCCGTTCCCGCGGCTCGTCATCGTCAAATTTCTGGTGGATCAGCCTGATAACCGCATGGTTCCTGATGGCATGAATAAGTCCCTGGAAATGATGGGTGCCGTGTGCCTTCCGCTTCTCGAAAAACATATATTGCCCTATATCGCTCGCCATTTTCAGCGAATTGATGGTCTCCATCGATTCAAGCATCCGGTTGTTCAGGTCGCTCTGCTGATCTTCAGCGATATAGTAGACTCCCTTTGAGAAATCGAAGCGGATGTCGATTTTAAAGAGCATCCTGATCTCATTCAGGTCACGCATGAAGGTGCGGGCGGAGATCGAAAAGGGACGGTCGAGAAATTCCGACTCCCTCTCCATATATTCATTGATCTCCTTCAAGGTTGCTTCACCGCTCCCGCGAATTTTTTTAATGATGGTGAGGTACCTGAAGATATAATCCTGTTTTGCCATTTACGGGTGATTTGTCGCTGTTTTACCTGTATTCGCCACCGGCTTTTGTCACCGGGCTAAAAACCCCTGGGGCAAAGAGAACACGGTCAAACTGATGCAGCGGGGAGGGATGCGTGGTTCAGTTTCCCGCCACCTGGCGCGAATGTAGTAAATTACCGGCTGCGGCGGAACTGTTTCCCATGGTTTGTGCCATGAAGCCGTACCTGTTTTCAGGAACCCCGGAGCCATTATAAAACCCGTCGTCAGGGCCGAGTTTTTTCCAGAGGTATTCATTCTCGTCATAGTACCAGTCATCCTCGTCCCTGACGTTGATCTCATTCCAGTCAATCACCTTGCCGGTTCCGGGATCGTAAATTTCATAGTCCGAACCGGTTTTCTGACCGAATTCAATGGCATCCTGCAACATGACAAATTCCCTTTTCTCTCTTTTCCCTTCAGGAGCTTTGTAAACTGTAAGTAAAATCATAATATCCAGTATTAATGCGGTGTATAATCTCGTTTTTAATTGCCGGCTGCCCAAACAACACCTTCATCCGGTTATTCTTTTGGGCCTGTTCCCGGTTAACGAGTGTAAAGGTAAATTGCGACTACGCCAAAACATGGCGTAGTATAAAATAATTTTTATTTTATTTGTTGTTCAGTACAGAGACCCTTGAAATGCAGGCGGAAAGAGGGACCCTGCGGGTTGGCGTTATTATGTGCGTGAAATCGGGAGGAGTTCTGTTTTGTAATATTATATTTGCAGCAACATCCGCTGATTTTCGCAACTCAACCCCCTGAAAACACTATCGGGCTTGAATTTCAGGGGCATTTGCCGTAATCATGGGACAGGAGGGTTCCCGGGTAAGGAGAAGCAGCCTGGCTTAGGCAGGAGGCGAATCCCGCGCTGAAAAATCCGACTGTAAAACATTGCATACAATTGTACCGGCTTTGAAGGTTAATATCCTGATACCATGCATCAACATCCTGAAAACCAAAACGAAAAAGATCATTTTCTGAGAATCCGGAAGGTTCAGGCCTACCTGCAGGAGCACCTGATGGATGAGCTTCCCCTTGAGAAATTGGCGGCGATTGCCTGTTTTTCGCCATTTCACTTTCAAAAAATATTTTCACTTTATGTTGGTGAATCACCCAAACAATATATCATGCGGCTTCGCATGGAGCGCATCGCCCACTATCTGAAACTCTACCCCGGCCTTAGTATAAGCGAGGCTGCATTCCAGTCCGGTTTTTCATCCCCATCAACTTTTATCAGGGCCTTCAGGAGGTATTACGGGACCACCCCTGAGGGGTTCCGGAAGCTTTCGTTTGACGAAATCAGCAAGATTGGCACATTGAAACCAGATAAAGGCAAATTATTTAACGTACAGTCTCCCGAATTTTGGAGCATGGATCTGACAACTGAAGAGGATCCGGGCAGTGCCGAAGGGATGAATATCGAGGTTAAATCAGTCCGTTCTTTGAAAGTTGCTTTTATGGATACTCACCTGGGCGATGCAGATGCAATTGCGAATGCATTTAAAGCCCTGACCCGCTGGGCGGAACCCAGGGAGCTGATCACAGGTGAGACGCAATATGCAGGCATTATGCTTGACCTGCCTTTCTTTACTGAATTGGAAAAATGCCGGTTCAGGGCATGTATCACAATGCCGGATGAAGTTTCGCTTCCGAAGGAGATAGGTTCCGTTCTAATTCCTGCCGGCCGATATGCCAGCTATTCTTTCAGGGGAACAATCGGGAGCGTTTTCAGGAGCCTGGTGACCTTCAGGCATGGCTGGCTGGAACAGTCGGGCTACGAAATTGCGGAGATTACCGGGTTTGAGCTGTATGCCGAGAACCCGGCATTGAAACCCTATGAAAGCATCCTCCGCCGGATATTCATCCCTGTGAAGCCCGCCTGATCCTGTGAAGCCGGATTCACCCTTTGAATTCATCAATGGGGTCAATCAATTATTAAATTATGGAGGAAAACAAAATGAAAAACCGACATTGGTTTACAATGATGGGTCACACGAAGATCGTTGCAGTAACCGGAATTATTGTCTCTATCGGCATCCTGGCCCTGATGCCACAAATGAAATGGATGGCCGGCCTTACCCTTGGAGTGGTACTTGTCCATATTG
>JBAXFZ010000445.1:0-3502 GCA_037139685.1 Bacteroidota bacterium | reverse complement strand
GATCGGATATGAAAGAGCCCAGCATCGTTATTACGGATATGCAGGGTAAAAAGGTCCTTCAACGCTCCTGGACATCCTCCCCGAACGAATCAGGGCAGATCGATATGTCGGGATTTCCAAAGGGACTTTATTTTGTAAGGATTATAACAGAGAAAGAATCCAGGGTGCGGAAACTGGTTATAGAATAAACCGCAACTTATCAATTATTGGGAAAAAGCCCCGCGGGAAGACTGCGGGGCTTTTTTTTTGCGTAAATCAATGCCCTTCAGGTATTTCAGAAATGAACAGTGCAATTTGGTGAACCACGGTTCAGGGAGCAGAACCGATATGCCAAGGTCCTTCCCACACCAAATTTCCCTGTTTATTGTTTAACAGAGTAGCTGCGGCCCTGGCATTTCATTAGCAATAGCCACTATAATCAGGCTGTCCGGGGAGTTTCCCCGATGAACGAACCCGATTTGTTTCGCTCAGAGATTAATTTTTTTACTCTTTAAAAATTTAGAACTGATCTAAACATCCTCCTTTACTCCAGTGTTTATATGCAATGTGTAACATATTTCATATGTTGCCACCTGGCTGTTATTATTTTCACAGATAAACATGTCAGGGAATCGCATATTTTTGTTAACTAATTAACAAACGATTTTCGAATTGTTGAACCAAACCTGATATGACTATGAAGCAAACGAGTTTACGATTTTCAGCTACAATGTTGGCGGCCTTTTTTCTGGCAATTACATTAACCTCCAGTGTTTTTGCACATTCGAGTGGTGCTCCCTCAGCAAAGACCGGATCTCCCGGTGACGGCTCAACCTGTACCAGCTGCCACGGTGGTTCCACCTCAAATGTAAGTGGCTGGATCACATCGAACATCCCGCCGGCCGGTTATACAGGAGGAAGTTCATACACGATTACGGTCACCGTTTCGGGAACCGGTAAAAAGGGTTTCGAATTATCCCCGCAGAATGTATCCGGTACCCAGTTAGGGGTCCTGGCTGCAGGGACAGGCAATAAACTTGTCGGGGGCACCAAGTATGTGACCCATTCCAGTGCCGGTGCATCAACAGGCACCTCCACCTGGTCGTTTACCTGGACGGCACCCGCCGCAGGGACAGGAAATGTCACCCTTTACGCTGCATTCACAGTATCGGAACCCGTTACAAAGCTTGAAAATATAGTGATTCCTGAAAATTCGATCCTTCCGCTTGCAGTGGTTGCCACCGCAACCCCTTCAACGATCACCCTCGGGGGCTCCTCGCAGCTGCACGCCGCGGCATCAGGAGGAACAGGCACCTATACCTATTCATGGGTCTCCAATCCGGCCGGATTCACGTCAACACAGCAAAGCCCGATGGTATCGCCAGCCACGACCACGCAATACACGGTCACTGTCAGTGATGGCTCAGGATCGGCGCAGGGAAACTGCACAGTTACCGTCAACATCCCGGCTCCGCTTGCCGTTGTTGCCTCAGCCAATCCCTCTTCCATCACCAGCGGCCAGTCGTCGCAGCTCAGCGCGGCTGCATCGGGCGGTACAGGCTCTTACAGCTTTTCATGGAGCTCTGTTCCTCCGGGATTCACCTCAACCCAGCAAAATCCAGTTGTTTCACCAACCGTCACGACACAATACACAGTCACCGCAAACGATGGTTCAGGATCGGTACAATCAAACACCACGGTTACAGTCACGGCGATACCGTTGTCGGCCACGGCTTCAGCAATACCCTCGCTCATTTGCCTTGGCCAGACCTCCCAGCTCAATGTATTCCCTGCTGGCGGGAGTGGATCCTACACCTATTTGTGGACCTCCGTTCCCCCGGGATTTAACTCCACCCAGCAAAACCCGGTTGTTTCGCCAACCGTGGCAACCCAGTACAACGTTCACGTTTCGGACGGGGTACTCGGGGTAGATGCATCGGCCAGCGTAGGAGTGAACCAGCCTGCAACCGCCATCGCCGGCAACGACACCAGCTGTGCCTTTATTACAACCCAGGTCCCCCTGAACGGATCGGCAACGAACTATTCCGGCATCCTCTGGACCACCTCCGGAAGCGGCACATTCAGCGCCGCAACAGCGCTTTCGGGAATTTACTATCCCAGCTTTGCTGATAAGACCGGCGTGAATGTCACTTTAACACTTACAGCTTCACCCGAGTCTCCGTGTTCAACCCCGGCGGTCAGCCTGCGTCATCTTCATTTCGACGGCCCCATCGGCATGGCCGACCTGCAAAACGGCGTTAAACTGGCCATTTCACCCAACCCGTCTTCAGGGATATTTACTGTCTCTGTCAACGGTAACGGTACTGATAAAGCCAGCATCCTGGTTGCCGATTTGCACGGGAGCAGGATCCTGCAGGAGTTGTGGACCTCACCCGCCAGCAATACCATGCAAATAGACATGACCGCCTATCCTAAAGGAATTTACCTGGTCAGGCTTCAAACCGCTACAGAATCAATTGTCAGGAAGATTGTGATCGAATAATGCGACCGGCGGAACCCGGATTGATTATTAAGGCTCATGTCGTATAACATCAGGAGGCTGTATCCGGCGAAGGGTACAGCCTCTTTCTTTTTCGGTTGATCCGTTTCGGTGACGGGGTCTCCTTCCAGGTGTATAATTTCAGTAACTTTACAAAATATAACTATACATAAAATCCTTATGAAAAATCCATAAGAATAAAAGTTCATGCAAACTGTGAATTATAATTTATGGATATTCCAAACGGCCAAAAAATAAATACTATCATATGAAAAGCACAGTTGAAACATCCTGGAAGGGAAATATGATGTTCGATGCCACTGTCAGCGGGCATCATGTGATTATGGATGCACATCCTGCCGTTGGCGGCGAAGACAGGGGCTGCCGGCCAAAAGAACTGATGCTGGCCTCCCTGGCCGGTTGTACGGGGATGGATGTTGTATCAATCCTGAAAAAAATGCGCGTAGAGTTCACCGCTCTTGATATCCGGGTATCGGCGGATGTGACTGAAGAGCATCCCAAACATTATGAAAAGATGCATGTTGACTATGAATTTACAGGCGAGCATCTTGACCCTGCACAGCTTAAAAAGGCTGTACAACTTTCGCAGGAGCGGTATTGCGGCGTATCGTACGTGTATAAAAAAGCAATGGAGGTAACCTACGGGATACTTGTCAACGGCAGTCCTGTATAGTTGGGAGTTATTTTGTTCCGACGGCGGCCGGAACGGTGAAGGAAAACACGGTGCCTTTTCCTGCTTCGCTTTCCACCGCGATTTTGCCGCTGTGTTTTTCGACAAACTCCTTGCAGAGAATCAAACCAAGGCCGCTGCTGGGCTCGCCCCCTGTACCCTTTCTGTTTGTCTGAACATCAATTCGAAACAGGTTGTCCATCATTTCCCGGCTCATCCCTATCCCCGTATCGGTAACGGAGATACAGGCCATATTGCCGGGCACCTTGTCTGCAGCGATGGTCACTTTTCCTCCTTCGCGGGTAAACTTGACGGCATTTGAAAGCAGGTTT
>JBAXFZ010000444.1:0-3513 GCA_037139685.1 Bacteroidota bacterium | reverse complement strand
ACCATCCTTCGGGATGGCAGACGGCCGACCTTGTGAAGCTCGACATCCTGCTGAACGGCGAAATCGTTGACGCCCTTTCGGCGCTTATCACGCGCAACAACGCCTACGACTTCGGGCGCAGGTTCTGCGAAAAACTCAAGGAATTCATACCCCGCCAGCAATATGACGTGGCCATCCAGGCTGCCATCGGGGCCAAGGTGATTGCGCGCGAAACTGTAAAGGCGCTTCGAAAGGATGTTACAGCAAAATGTTATGGCGGCGACATCACCAGGAAGCGCAAATTGCTTGAGAAACAGAAAAAAGGCAAGAAACGGATGCGCCAGATCGGGAACGTTGAGGTACCACAGAAGGCTTTCCTTGCCGTTCTCAAACTGGATTCTTAATCGGCAAGCCTGTAACATTTCCGGATATTCATCGTCCTGTCATTTTAATTAACCAATTATAACTGATAGAATCATGAAAAATCTCCTTAAAATAACCCTCTCAATTTTCGTCTTCCTTACCCTTGCTGCAACCGCACATGCACAGGATGGTAAAAAACAGGCAGACCACAAACACCACTGGCATTTTGGCGACAGCACCCGTATGAAAACCATGAAATGCGCCATGGAGAAATTCAACATGGATGAATTCCCCCTGTGCAGGGATAAAAAAAAGTTCAACGGCCACTGGGCCGGGATCGACCTGGGGATAGGCGGCTATGTCACCCCCGGATCCGACATGAACTTCAGCCACTCCGACCCCTTTTTGAACCTCAACACGGCCCGGTCGGTCACTGTCAACATCAACCCTTTTGAACTCAACCTGAACCTCTGGAAAAACCACATCGGCTTTACAACCGGCCTCGGGTTCCAGGTCACAAACTACAACTTCTCGGGTAATTATGTCATGATAAAGGACTCCTCAGCACTCACGGCCTACCAGGTGCAGGATGCCCAGGGAAAGCCGGTAAACCTGAGGGTGAATAAACTGGTTACGGCCCACCTCAACCTTCCCTTGTTTTTTGAATATCAAACCAACCCCTACCGGTACATGAACAGTTTTCATGTCACCCTGGGAGTTGTTGCGGGGGTGCGCATCGGTTCCTATACAAAGCAGGTATATAAAGAGAACGGGGGATCGTACATACTGGCCGACCAGGACGGCAACCCGGTCTATTCGTACGACGTCGACCACTACAGCATCCGCGACGTTGGTTCGTTCCACTTGAATCCCTTCAAGCTGGATGCTGCATTCAGGATCGGCTGGTCGCATCTCAATATTTTCGGCACCTATTCGGTTACCCGGATGTTCCAGAAAAACCAGGGACCGGAAGTTTATCCCTTCACCGTGGGACTCACTCTGTTAGGGTGGTAGGAACCGTACTGAAGAACCTCTCCTCGAAATTGACCAGGTAAAGCCTCCGGGTGGCCCGCGTTACGGCGGTGTAGAGCCAGCGGCTGAACTCAATGTTGACCATTTTATCGTTCAGGTAGCCCTGGTCGATGAATACCGATTCCCATTGGCCACCCTGGGTTTTATGACAGGTCAGGGCATAGGCGAATTTCACCTGCAGCGCATTGAAATAGGGGCTTGCCTTTACCTTCTCGAGCCGTTCCCGGCGGGAGGGCACATCCTGGAAATCCGCCATGACTGCCTGGAAGAGCCGGTTGTTGTCAGGTTGGGTCAACGCCGCCGATTCCGACATCAGGGTATCGAGGAGTATCTTCACATCCAGGTCTTTTTCATCGGGGTAATCGATAAACCTTATGGTTACATCGGCGAACCTGAAACCATAGAGCTCCTCGATATTCCGGATCCGCATCAGTTCGACGATGTCGCCGTTTGCAACGAAACCGGCGGCCGATTCAACGGGGAGCCAGAAATAGTTGTTCTTTACAACCATCAGGTAGTCGCCTGTGCAGATCTCCTCGTCCAGGAAAAGGATCCTCCTGCGGATCTCCTGGTTGTATATGTTGGCCCGCTTGTTTGAACGGCAGATCACCACATTGTTCTCCTTTTCACGCCCCGAATAGGCATGGTTCAGCGCCTCCTCCAGCTCCTGGCCGTTCAGCCGGATGATGTCCCTGTACCCCAGGGTCGAAAACATGGGGAAGGAGGTTTTTTGCTCCTGGATCTGCCTGCGTACCTGCGTAGCGTTGACAAGGATCCCCGATTCGCGCGCCTGGCGAACGACTTCGGTGAGTTCGAAGGTGTCGATGCTGAGGTGGTAATTGCGCTGCAAAAATTCATGGTCCAGGGCGGGGCTGTAATCGAGCCCCACCGGCGGCAGCTGCGCGGCATCGCCGATAAAAAGCATGCGGCATTCCTCCCCGCTGTAAACAACCCTGAACAGGCCATCCAGGAGGTTGCGGCTTGAGAACAGCGCCCCGTCGGCCGACATGGTGTGCTGGATCATGGAGGCCTCGTCGACGATGAAAAGGGTATGTTTGTGGTAATTGACCTGGAGTTTCAGGTCGATCAGCCCGTCCTTGTTGGTGCGTGCCAGGTAGATCTTGCGGTGGATGGTATTGGCCTGCTTTTTCGTATAGCTTGTCAGCACCTTTGCCGCCCGCCCAGTGGGTGCAAGCAGGGCGGTTTTCTTGCCGATCTGAGGAAGCACATCCACCAAAGCCTTGACGACGGTGGTTTTTCCCGTGCCGGCATATCCCCTGAGGATAAACAGGGCATTGGGTTGTTTCCACGACAGCGTAAGGAAAACGGCCAGTTCACCCAGCAGTTTGTCCTGGCCATCGGTAGGGTCATAGGGAAACTCACTGCGCAGCATGGCGATGACCCTTGTCAGATCCATGGCCTCCTGCTACTCGTAACGGAGTGATTCGATCGGATCCAGGTTGGCCGCCTTACGCGCGGGAATGATCCCGCTGATCAGGGCGACCCCGAAACAGAGGACAACGCCTGTTAATATCCATATCCAGGGAACAATGAAGGCACTGCCGATGAGCAGCGAGATGATGTTGCCGACGAGGATCCCAAGGATAATGCCGAGAATCCCGCCAAGCTGGCCGATCACGATCGATTCGACCAGGAACTGGTTGCGGATCACCCGTTTTGTCGCCCCGATCGCCTTCCTGATGCCGATCTCACGGGTGCGTTCGGTTACGGAGACAAGCATGATGTTCATCAGCCCGATGGCAGCCCCCAGCAGGGTGATCGCACCGATGATCGTGGCGGCCCAGGTAACGTATTTGATATTCTCTATAAGCATCTTGGCGATGTTGTCGCTTCTCGTGATTTCAAAAGTATCCTCTATCCCGACCGGGACCTTTCGAAGGTTCCTCAGTATGGCCGTCGCCTCCCCCGTGGCGGCATCCACCAGTTCGGGGCGTTTTGCCATGACATTGATATTGAATGACATGTTCGGTCGCGGAAAGTTTGTCCTGACATTTGAAACCGGTATGAAACAGCTCCTGTCGCCGCTGAAACCCATGCTCGACCCCTTTGATTTCAATACACCAACAACCTTGAATTTGCCCGGCCCGATCGAGACGATCTTGCCTATGGGATCCTCCT
>JBAXFZ010000443.1:0-3515 GCA_037139685.1 Bacteroidota bacterium | reverse complement strand
CCCCCAACCAACAGAACCGGAATCTGCCATTCTATCCAATTGAACTACGGAGCCAGTGAGGGTGCAAAGATAACTAATTTCCCGGGATTTTTTTTCGCATTCTCTTTTTAAGCGGTGACTTTTCCTACCTTTGCCTGACGAAAATTCGTAAATCATACAATATGTCAGAAAAAATCAGAGATAAAGTTGCACCCGGTGTTGCAACAGGAGAAGCAGTCCAGGAGATTTTCCGCATCGCCAAGGCCAACAGGTTTGCCTTGCCTGCCGTGAACGTGATCGGCACCGATTCAGTGAACGCCGTGATGGAAGCCGCCAAGGCGGTCAATTCGCCGGTCATCATCCAGTTTTCAAACGGCGGTGGAATTTTCTATGCCGGGAAGTCGCTGAAGAACGACCAGGAGCGGATCGCCATCAAGGGAAGTATCGCAGGGGCAGAGCATATCCATGAAATTGCCGAACTCTATGGCATCCCTGTGATCATCCATACCGATCACGCTGCAAAAAAACTGTTGCCCTGGATCGACGGGCTGCTGGATGCAGGCGAAAAATATTTCGGCAAATACGGGAAACCGCTGTTCAGTTCCCATATGCTTGACCTTTCGGAAGAATCGCTGGAAGAGAACATCGAAATCTGCAAACGCTATCTTGAGCGGATGAGCAAAATGGGAATGACACTCGAAATCGAACTCGGTGTAACCGGAGGCGAAGAGGATGGTGTTGACAATACCGGCATCGACAGTTCACGCCTGTACACCCAGCCCGAACATGTGGCCCACGCCTATGAAACGCTGCTCAGTGTGAGTCCTAACTTTACCATTGCCGCCTCCTTCGGAAACGTACACGGTGTTTACAAACCGGGAAATGTAAAGCTCGAGCCGGTCATCCTGTATAATTCACAGCTCTTTATCGAGAAAAAATACGGAACGGGTCCCAACCCGGTCAATTTCGTGTTCCACGGAGGATCGGGATCAGAGCCCGAAAAGATCGCCGAAGCGCTTGGATACGGCGTGGTGAAGATGAATATCGATACCGATACCCAATGGGCCTTCTGGGAAGGGATCCTGAATTTCTACAAAAAGAATGAAGGATGGCTCCAGGGGCAGATCGGCAACCCCGATGGCGACGACAAACCCAACAAGAAATTCTACGATCCTCGTGCCTGGCTGCGTGAAGGTGAAAAATCGATGGTCGAACGCCTCAAGGTGGCATTTCACGATCTCAACTGTATCGACAGGTATTAAACTGTAACCCGTGACGCGTTACGCGTTACGAGTTACGAGTTACGAGTGCGCGTTAAAACCCCTGTCCGCCCGCCAGGGTGTCTTTGGGATGGATGCTCATCACAGGGATGGGGGAGTGGTTCACGATCTGGTGTGCATACGGGCCAAGGAAGATGTTTGCCGTAGTGGTCTCCTGCTCCGTCATAACGGCAATCAGGTTGGCGTCGATCTTTTTTGCATATTCGATGGTTGCATCAGAGATGTTGATGCAATCCATATGGGCCACCTGGTACCTGATCTTTTCCTCTTCAAAGTGTCGTGTTACCTGCACTGCATACAGGTCGACATTATGCCGCATGGCTTTTATCTTTGATGTGTATAACCTGAGCACATAAATCTCGGCATTGTGCCGCTTGGCAATGTAACCTGTGAAGGAGGCTTTTTGCCTGGTCTCTTCTGCACTGTCGATCGGTAACACGATTTTTGTGAGGGGGCGCATGATGTTGATGCCTCCCCTGATGGTTATGACCGGGCAGGTGCTTGCAGAGACGATCTTGTTGGCGTTGCTGCCGATCCAGAATTCTTCAAACCCTGAGGCGCCGTGTGTCCCGGTAACAATCAGCATGGCTTTCTGTGCCCTTGCCTCCTCGGTAACCTCGGTATAGATTTTACCTTTCCTGATCTTCCAGGATATTTTCACCCCCGGGTGTTCGGGCTGGTATTTTGCAATCAGATCTTCAAAGGCGTTCTGGACATCCTTTGTAATATCGGCAGGGCTGTCGACATACTTTTCTTTTTCGCCGTTAGCCTTGTTGACCCACAGCAGGATAAGTTCTCCCTCGCAATGATCCGCGATCGACATGGCATGAAGAAATGCATTGATTGAACATTCTGAAAAATCAATGGCAACAACTATCTTATTCATATCCTGTGGCGTTTAAATTAGTCCGTTTTGGGTAAATTGATCTGGTCGGTAATAATGAAAGCATTTGAATAAATTGCCGAAATCTCATTAAGAAAACGCTGTGCATCGAGTTTTGTACGGAAATCACCAACACGTACCTGGTAATTGGGTGATTTAAAGGTGAGATAGGTCCCCACGCCCGGATGTTTGGACTGGAACTCATCATGAGCCGCCTGGGCCTTTGTTTTTGAGTTGTTGCCTGAATCGGAGAACAGCTGAATCCTGTATCCGTCCATGGTTTTTAGTGTTTGATGAATCTGGATGTGTTTGCTTACAAGCAAATCAACCCGCTGGTCCTGGATGATTTCTGTCTTTCCCCCCGAAGAATCGGCATGCTGTGCGAGGATGATGCCCGGCAGCAACATCAGGAGGAACAGGGGGATGCCATATGAACAACGGTTTTTCATGGTCAGTTTAAAATAAACTTTTCCTGCGGATGAATACTCAGCACGGGGATGGGAGACTGGTTTATCAGTTGCTGGGCCTGCGCTCCAAGGAGGATGTTGACGGGTGTTTCCTGCTCTGTCATAATGGCTATAAGGTCGACATTTGCCTTGGTCGCATAGTCGATCACCGACTTTGTGAGATCATTGGATACAATGCTGCCTTCGACCACGCGAACCTTATGTTTCAGCATGCAGGCTATGGCTGTCTGGGCCAGTTTCTCAGTGATCCGCTGGATCGATTTCAGGTTGCTGTTGTGGGTTGTAACCACATGGACTTCGGAATTACAAAGATTCGCCAGGGTGATGATGAAGGGGATTTTATGGAGGGTCTCATTGGAGCCGTCCATGGGGACAAGTATCCTTTCAATATTCACTGGTATCGTAAAATCATGGCGGACCGTAATCACCGGGCAGCTTGCATAGGTTACGATTTTATAGGCATTGCTGCCGATCCAGTATTCCTCGTAACCCGAGATCCCATGCGCGCCCGTAACGATCAACCCTGCATCCGTATGCCTGGCCAGGTTGTCTACCTCGCGGTAAATCCTTCCCTTTTTGAGCTTGTAGTCCATCGACAGCCCCTTGTCCAGTTGCTTGCCATACTGGCTGATCAGCTCTTCGAACCTTTTTTTTGCCTCATTCCTGTTTTCATTTGAGGTGTCGGGGTAGACCGATTCCTGCGGGTTGAGTTTGTCAACCCATACCAGGAATATATCCGACCTCATTTTGTTTGCCATCGAAATTGCATATTCAACTGCATGGACAGAGGTGTTGGAAAAGTCAACGGCTACAATGATTGGCTGCATAATCCGGGTAGTTTGAAAAAGATCAGGTAAAAATAGCAAAATTAATTTACAAATGAAATTTCTGAAAATAATTTACTTT
>JBAXFZ010000442.1:0-3525 GCA_037139685.1 Bacteroidota bacterium | reverse complement strand
ATTCGCATTCCCTACCTTCATCGTCAGAAATAAACCGGGACAGATGCGGACCAATATAGAAAAGCGGTTAGGTGTAAGGTTTAAAACCTATGATTTTAAAGATTCTTTAAAAGGTCAGCAGGCACTGGACCGCCTGCTTCAACAGAATATTCCCACGGGGGCTCAGGTTGATTTCTTCTATATGGATTATGTCCCTTCATGGGAGCGGGTCCACATCAATGTTCACTTCCTCGTTGTTACGGGGAAGGAGGAGAATAACTACCTGATCAGCGACACCTATTTCCCCGGGATGGTAAAGCTTGATTCAGCCTCCCTCGAAAAGGGCCGGTTTGCAGGCGGCAATATGTCGCCCAGGGGCTTTCTGTTCCATGTTGACAGGATCCCGGCCGAAATTGACTACAACAGGGCCATCATAAAGGGCATCAGAAAAGCCTGCTTTTATATGTTAAAAATTCCCATCCCCTTTCTTGGGATCAGGGGAATGCATATGTTTGCACGGAAAGTGGTGGAATGGCCACGATTCGCGCGTGATACCGAACACCTGTCACATGAAATCATGAAGATCAACATCCTGTTGGAAGACCAGGGTACGGGGGGCGCCGGGTTCCGCTTCATGTACGCAACCTTCCTGCAGCAGGCTGCCGGCATGATAAACCGGCCTGAACTGAAGGAGCTCTCGGGTGAGCTGATGAAAATCGGTGACGGCTGGCGGGAGATTTCGCTTTTTTCGGCCCGTATCGGCAAAAACAGGGACCTTGGCCCGGAAAAACTCAAACAGCTCAGTGAAATGATCCACGACCGGGCAGAGGTGGAGGAGCGGTTTTTCAAATCTTTGTCCAAGGCTATTAAATAACTGAATATTAAAACAATGACAATGGCAGTTCCCTCCCCTGACCTGAAACTCGAAATCAAGAACCTGATATTAAAAACCCTGGATATCCAGAATATCTCTCCTGCCGACATTGATGAAGCCAAACCGCTCTTTGGCGGAGGAAACACACTGACCCTTGATTCGGTCGATGCAATCGAGATCATCATGGCCATCCAGCGAACCTATGGGATCCGTATCGCCGACCAGGTAGTGGCGCGGGAGGTTGTGCGGTCGGTCAACAGTATGTCGCAGTTTATTGCCGAACAACAGGCAAACCACAGTTCATAGCAGGATTGAATCAAAGAGCCCGCATTTTGAAAGACTCCTACCTCACCGCCGGAATCAGGCTCAGTCAGTTGCTAAGGCTGTTGAATAGGAACAAGATATCCTATTCCCCAAAAAACATATTTAGGCTTGTCTTTCTGATCCAGGGCGCCGCCTGGTCTTCGCTTTTTTCAGCCGCCGAAAAGTTCCGGTATTCAAAAGCACTGAAAAACTCACCGCTGCCTGACAATCCCATATTCATCGTCGGGCATTGGCGTACAGGTTCTACCTTCCTGCACCAGCTGATGAGCCTCGATCCGCAACTGTATGCACCCACCCTCTTCCAGGTGGCCCTTCCCGACAGTTTCCTGGTCTCCTACCGCTATTACCGCCCGGTTTTCAATAGGGTCATGTCGGGGCACCGACCGATGGATCATGTCAAAATCGGTATCGATGAACCCCAGGAGGATGAATACGCTATATTCCGGATCACTGATTATTCACCCCTCGAGCAGCTGGTTTTCCCAAAATCGGGATCCTATTTCCTTAAACACCCCTCCACCTTTCCGGAGATCTCCGGAAAATGGAAGGATGATGTTATGGGTTTCTACCGTAAACTGCACTTTTTCAGCCGGAAAAGAATCGTTTCCAAAAATCCCTTCAATTCATACAGGATAGAGACACTGGCCGGTATGTTCCCCAGTGCCCGGTTCATCCACATCGTGCGCCATCCCGATGATGTGATCCCCTCTGCGATGCATATGTGGAATATCCTTCAGAAACAAAACTGCCTGGGCAAGCCAGTTGTCCCTCCCGGGTTCACAGAGGTGACGGAAGGACTGTCACACCTGCTGGATGCCGTTGAAACCGGCCGTCAGCTTTTGCCCGGTGATTGTTTTGCTGAAATCCGCTTTGAAGATCTTGAAAAAGAGCCTTTGGAGTCGCTTAAAAAAATCTACCACCTCTTCAATATGAACTTTAGCCCGGAATTTGAAGGAAATATCACCAATTTTCTCAGGGAGACAAAGGATTTCCGCAAAAATGAGTTTTCCCTTGCAGCACATGAAAAATCGGTAATAAGGACTGTATTGAAAATTCCGATGGAACGCTACAATTATTTATAGGGAGGCTTGTCCCTGATTTTTTACTGCATTGGTGCCTATATTACCAACATTATTTTAACTTTGAAAAAAATACAGCACTAACATTAAAAACATATGAAAAAAGTCATACTTATCGCCCTGTGTTTGTTCGGAATTATTTCTGCCCGGGTCTTTGCCCAGGAAACGCCTCCCGCCCCAACCCCTACCTACCAGAAACAGAAACCTGCCCGAAAAAATTTCATCTCCAATGGGTTCTACTTTCAGCTCGGTCCGGTTTTCCCGCAAGGAGACTATGCGTCAGGCCAGGATATCAGAAATTTGGTGGCAGATACGGCACTGAAGGGTAAGGATACCCTGGTTGATGTAAAATACAAGGGAGCCAAAATGGGTGCCGCCCTCGACCTGGGATTCCTGATCTACATTGGCCCATCCTTTGCAGGTAAACATGTCCGGCTGGGAATCGATGCCACTTTTCTGAGCCTTTGGTTCAATTCGATCAAGTCTGATGGCTCATCAGGCGGAACGGACAAATATTACCTCTATGCCGGTCAGAAATTCGGACCCGTTATCTCCATCAACCCGGTTGACAGGCTTATCATTGATATTTCCTATAAAATAAATGCCAACTTTTCCTTCCACGATGAATGGGGAGACGGAATTCTTAAGAAATACCATTCGACATACGGGGCCAACCTGCTCCAGAACGAATTCAGCCTTTCGGTGAGATACCTCATCATGAAGTTCGCCGTGCAGTACAACTACGGGAAGATGACCTACAACAACTTCAACAATTCACGCCCCTCTCAGACCATCCAGGCAAACAACCTCAGGATCATGATTGGTTTGATTTTCTAATATGAGCAATCTCTTTTTTCCGGAGATCGAAAAAGAGTCTTTAGAGCAAATTTCGCGGTACCAGGATATACGTCTCAGGGAAGCGCTTGCATACCTGGAGGCCTCCTCCCCATACTACCGCGGACTGTTTCATAAAGAGGGCATTGATGTGCGCAGGATCGCCACCACTGCCGACCTTGTTCATATCCCGGTTACAACCAAAAGAGATCTGCAGCAGCGGAACGATGATTTCCTCTGCGTTCCGAAAAAGAGGATCGTTGATTATATCACCACTTCGGGAACACTTGGCGATCCGGTAACCTTTGCCATGACCGACCTCGATCTTGAAAGGCTTGCCTACAACGAGGCCATTTCATTTGCATGTGCAGGTGGAGCCCCCGGCGATGTGTTTCAGCTGATGACCACGATGGACCGGAGGTTTATGGCCGGGCT
>JBAXFZ010000441.1:0-3531 GCA_037139685.1 Bacteroidota bacterium | reverse complement strand
CCGACAGTTGCACAGCCTCCGTTTCAAACATCATAACGGTGTATAACCCGCCCATGGCTAATTTCTCATTTTCCACCGCAAACTGCCAGACGACGCCCATCCAGTTTACCGACCTGTCGCAGACAAACGGCAGCGGCATCATCAACTCGTGGAACTGGGATTTCGGAGACCCGGGTTCAGGGGTCAACAACCAGTCAACCCAGCAGAATCCTGTTCACACGTTCCTCACCGCCGGCCCCTACACGGTGCGCCTTATCGCGAAAAACGACTTTGGGTGTTCCGACACAATCACCAAACCGCTCACGATCAATGCCAACCCGGTGGCCATCTTCACGGCCGATACAGTTTGCAAGGGAACCCTGACACACTTTACCGATGGTTCAACCTCATCCTCGGGTACCATTACAAACTGGTTGTGGGACTTTGGCGACGGAACCCAGGGCGCATCTCAAAACCCGGCACATCTCTACACCACAGCGGGGTTGTTTACAGTCACACTGACTGTGCATACCAGCCTGGGATGCCAGCATTCAACATCTCACCAGGTACTGGTCAATGTCCCACCGGTTGCCATGTTCACCTCTGCTGATCACTGCAAGGGGAGCCTGACCCACTTTACCGATCAATCCACAACAACTGCAGGCGGAATCTCCACATGGTACTGGAAATTCGGTGACGGGGCTGTTGATACAGTTCAGAACCCGGCACACCTTTATGTCAATGCGGGTACCTATAACGTCAAGCTCAGGGTGACAAACACCGGTGGATGTACCGATTCGGTAACCATCCCGGTCATCATTTACCAGCGCCCCACGGCCTCCTTCGGCTACTTCAGCACCTACTGCCCGGCAGGAAAGGTTACCTTCACCGACCTCTCACTCCCGGCAGGATCGCCGGTTGTCAGCAGGTACTGGATACTGACTCCCACCGTTTTTTCTACAGCATCTAATCCAAGCTATATTTACAGCCCTACCAACGCCACCTACCCGGTCTCCCTTATCGTAACCGACCAGAATGGCTGTGCGGATACAATAGATTCAACTATCTTCGTCAAACCCGGCTTCTCCTTCACTTTTAACTCCGATTCAAGCTGCCTGGGCTACCCGACCCATTTCCACCCTGTGAACCTGGCACCGGGAGATACGTTGCATGACCTTCACTGGAACTTCGGGGAGGCCTCCTCCGGTACCAACAACATATCAACACTTTATGAACCCACGCATACCTATGCGAACCCGGGAAGCTATGTAGTAAAGCTACGAGCCTATAATACGGATAACTGCACCGACAGTGTCTATCAGGAGATCGCAGTACACCCGTTACCGGTAGTCTCCTTCACCTATAACCCGGGGGCGCACTGCGATACCCTCATCACATTCCAGAACCACTCCCTCGGGAATGGCGCGGCATTGGACAGCCTTATATGGCAGTATGGAGATGGAACCGATTCGACCTTCAAACCGCCCGTCCCGACCGTGATTCCTCACCGCTACCCAGGGTTCGGCCTGTTCACCGCCCGTGTCACGGCCTATAACCACTTTGGCTGCCAGCAAACCGATTCTTCAGTTGTGAATGTTGCCTGTGTATCGGCGGCCATCATATACAGGGATACCCTGCTGTGCGAGCGCACCCGGATGTACCTGGCCGACAGTTCCACGCCTGTAAACCTGATTAAGTCGTGGGAATGGCTCTTCGGCGACGGGCACGATACGACCTACACAAAACACTGCAACGGCGTCTATCACACCTATCCGGCTGCCGGTAATTACCTGGTTTCGCTGATTGTAAAGGCCCAGACCAACGGTTCGGTGGTCAGGGATACCACGCAGCTTCTTGTTGTAGTCAAATCCTCGCCGGTTTCAAACTTTAGTGTAGCAGCTGTTTGCAAGGGCGACTCATCCGTCTTCATCAACCTTTCTGACAGCGGCGCCGTGCATATCTCGTCAACCCGCTGGAGTTTCGGAGATCCTTCATCCGGGGTTTCCGATTCAACTTCGGTTACCAACCCGGTTCATTATTACCTTTTACCAGGCAAACACAATGTAAGGCTTGTTTCCCGCAACGACTTCGGATGCAGCGATACCGTAAGGAAGAAGGCACTGGTTCATAACCTTCCGAAGGCCGCATTTTCAAACCCGGCTCCCTGCGAACGGTATGATCTGGAATACCTCGATAAATCGGCAAAGGGAGATACGTTGCTCTCAAAGTGGTGGTGGGTGATGGGAAATCCCCTCATGCCCTATGATACCCTGTTTACCAAAAATGTCTCCTACCGGTTCGACTCGGCAGGTACCTACCGGGTTTACCTTAAGGTGGAGGACCTGTTTGGCTGTACCGACACTGTTTACCAGACGGTCACGGTGAAAACATCCCCAATCGCGGCCTTTACGATTTCCGAAAATTATGAAGGGAAAACCGGGAAGATCCGGTTGAACAACGAGTCTTCGGGCGATTCCAAGGCCTTCAAATGGAGCTTCGGAAACGGCAAATCTTCAACGGAGGTGAGCCCTGTGGTTACCTACACGCAGGATAACCTGGTATATACAATCGAACTTGTTACCTGGAATGCACTGAATTGTTATGATACCACCTCCCTGAAATATGAATTCCTCTTCGACAACTTGTTTGTGCCGAATGCATTCTCGCCGACCAGTATGGTACTGACGGCCAAGGGACTCGAGCTCAGGGAGTTCAGACCCAAGGGCCTGAACCTGCAGTCCTATCATATCATGGTGTTCGACAAATGGGGACACCTGGTATGGGAATCAACCAAACTCGATTGTGACGATGCCGGTTCTGCGAACTGTAAGGGAAGCCCGGTTGAAGGCTGGGATGGAACCTTTAACGGGGATCTGTTACCACAGGACGTCTATATGTGGAAGATCAACGCAACCTTCAAGAACGGCAAGGTGTGGGAAGGATCAGATAATGGAAAGGGCTCCGGCACCACCATGGGAACCGTTACATTAATCAGGTAAACTGATTTCGAAATATGGGATATTGTATTGAACAATTTTACCTGTAATTGAGGATAAATGAAGAAGATCGTTTTATACTGTTTTATCTGTCTCCTGTTAAATTCGTGTGCTATTTTCGGCATTCATTTCAGCATTCACAATCCGGGAAAACCTGCGAAATATCCTCAATTCAGCAAGGAAACCATTCTGCTGGGTGAACTCACCCCGATCCGCCGGAATTTTGATGTGACCTACTATGACCTTGACATTGAAATCATACCGAAAGAAAAAAGACTTTCCGGTTGGGTTGAAGTTAAAGCAAGGGCATTAACTGAAATTGATTCGATTCAGCTGGACCTCGACAAACAATTTATTATTGAAGATTTGCGGTGGGGAATACGGGATGGCCAGCAGTTAACCTACTCGCGGTTGTACAGGGCTTTGTTTATTAAGTTACCTGGAAAAGTTAACAAAGGAGAGCTATTCATCACACATGTAAAGTACTGCGGAGTAGTGTAAATTCCAAAACAGCCACCCTGAAAAGGATGACTGGTATGGTAGAAGGACATACCAA
>JBAXFZ010000440.1:0-3542 GCA_037139685.1 Bacteroidota bacterium | reverse complement strand
GCAGGATTACATCGTTCAGTACCGCATTGCTTTAAACGGCACATGGACAGATGTTCCGGGAGCAGTTATCGTTACAGCCAATAACTGGACAAGCGGCGTCGTTGACAGTGTGGCATTGCCCGATACCTGTTCGAACCAGCCTTCCCTGTTCCTTCGCTGGCTGATGACTACCAATACCAATACCACGGGAGGGGCTGTTACCTCTGCCGGGATCGATAAGATCGATGATATCTATATCACCGGGAAACAGCTTTCAACAGGGTTGACAGAAGAGCAGGCAGCGGTTGTCTGCAGGATTTATCCAAATCCCGCCCGGGAAAAACTCTTCATCGAAAGCTATGTGGCAATTTCCGAAATAGCCCTGATCAACCCTCAGGGAACCGCCGGTTTAATAATGCCGGGAAGAGGAGGAGATAGTCTCGAAGTTAACCTTTCAACCCTATTGCCAGGCATTTACTTTGTGAAAGTACAACTTCAATCGGGAAAATCAATAATCCGGAAAATCCTTCTGTATTAATACGATTCAAGATTTCACGATTTCGAATTTTACTCACAGGTCAATCTGCTTTTTTCGGTTGTTCGTGACAGTTCCGCAATTCACTGTTTTTGTCCTCCCGCGCCTCCGGCGCGGCTAATGATCGGGAGGTGCGAGGCTTATCCTCCAATCAATGGACTCCTTCGGAGCCCGGGATTTTCACGAAGCCCTGTATAACCATCATAATTTCGTTATCTCGCTATTTCGCCATTTCGCTATTTCTCCTCTTCCTGAAATACTGTGCATCCAGGTAATACAGAATCCTGACTGAGAAGCTGTTCGTGGCAGGCAATGAAAGGGTATGACCCAGGTTGTCGAAAAAGTCGGGCAGGATCTGGTGGTTGTCTGAATTGACGGCATTTTTCCACATGACAGTAATCTGGCTGCCGGGGGCGAAATTCCACGTATAGCTTAGGTCGAGGTTGAAGAGGTTGTAATTGATATCGGTGTCGCGGTGATAAACCGCAGGTTGCACGGTGCCATCATGCTGCAGGACTGAATAGGCAAAATAGGGTGCAGCTACCCAGTAATGACGGACTCTCAGGTCAAAGCTCATATTGCTGGTGATCATCAGGTTTCCTTCCAGGATGTTGGTAATGGTTGAACGGTCGCGCCGCCCGAACAGGATTACCCTGCTTCCGTCGGGGCTTGTGGAGTCGGTCACATATCCCAGGTCGTTTATGATTTTTTCATATGACAGGTGGTATTGCAGCATCAGCCTGTCGGATACCCGGTACCTGGGTTCAAATGTAACCGAATAACCTGAAGATTTGATGCCCGAGGCAAGATAACCGCCCAGCGAGGCATCAATGGCCAGTGTTTTCCTGTAATCAGAAGAAATCCAGCAGTTCAGGTATTCGCTGGCCGGTGAAACAAACATCCACCCGGGCACACGTGGTTCGTAATAATCATGCGATTTAACCGGCTGAATATCGAAGTTGGAACCAAACGAAAGATGTTTCCTGTTGGTTGTATTGGTCTCGGCATGGATTACCATCGAGGTGTATTTCATCCCCCTGTAAATGCTGTTGTAGCTGATCTGCACGTAATTGTACCAGTTAAGTAATTTCCAGAACGGTTCATATTTGTTGTAGATGAATGAAACTGAATTGTTGAACCGGTTGTTCATTGCATTGAATCCCATGTCGTTGGGATCATAGTTGTCCGTTTCAAGGAGCTGGTTTAAGTTAAACTGGAAATTCCCTGAAATCTTCCCATAAGCCAGCGAATAGTGGTAACCCAGGTCAGGAATGTTGTGGCTGTAGTATTTCTGACTGATAAAACCTTCTCCGCTGAAGGCACGCGTATATTTTTTATTGGCGAACTTGAAGGAGGTCCCGGTCACATTTGCGGTGTAGCCTTCAGTGGGCATATAGTAATTTGTATTCAGGAAATCGATAAAGGAGTTGTTTTTCAGATTCTGATCAAGGACCAACATGTTATAGTTGGTAAAACCCTGTGTCAGGGCCTGTCTCGTGTGCCCTGTGACCGTATCCTGCAGCCGGGCATAAGTATTGGCCGACATGGCATTGAAGATGCCGATTCCCAGCCCGCTGCTGGTACGTCCGGATATTTTTGAAGCATTGATGAGTTTGGTCTGACCGGGGTTATCAACCACCGTTTCATTTTCTTTGCATGATGAAGCGGCTTCGTTATAACCTCTTGGGGTACTGCCTATGCGCCTTGAATAGAAAAGCCCGCCCTTGTTGAACAACTCGGTGCCTTCGGTGAAAAACTGGCGGCGTTCGTCATACCTGATTTCGAAGGGCGAGAAGTTGTAGACTTTATCATCCGACCTCACCTGCCCGAAATCGGGGATCAGGGTCATGTCGAGGGTGAAGCTCTGGTTGATTCCATATTTCAGGTCCGCCCCGTAGTTATAGGAGAGATCATAGGTTTTGCTGCCAGTGCCATTCTGCAGGTAACCCGACAGGTAGGGCGAAACGGATAGGCGGAGCGGGGGCCTGATATCTTTGATTCCCCCGAGTATCCCTCCCTGGTTGACAAATCCTGAAACCTTGGCGTCGATCTTGTTCCAGGTATCGAGTTCACGCAGCCGGCGGATATTGCGCTGGCAGTTCATGCCCCATTCCTGGACGGGCTTCAGCGGGAACCGGATGGCCGAATAGGGGATCTTCATTTCAACCACCCAGCCCTTTTCATTTCGCCGTGCTTTGCTTGACCAGACGGCATCCCATGAATAGTCATCGTTGCCGTTGCTCCCCGAGAGTTTGAAATCGACCTGTACATCCGATGAATATACCATGAAGCAAAAGGCATTCAGCCCATCGTTGAAGGGGCTCAGGATAAGGATGAAATTATCGGCATTAAGGGAGGTTGCATCGCGAAGGCCCATCTGGCAGGGAATGCTGTCGGGATTTGGGTCAAACATCGTTGCCCCGACATATATGCCGGTGTTGTCGTACAAAAAGCGTACTTCGGTCTGAAAGGAGGCAGGTTTTCCTATATAGGGCTGCCGTTGCACGAAAGTTGCCGCTACAGGGGCCGATTCCCATACCTTTTCATCCAGGACCCCGTCAATTTTCGGGGCCTGCTGAACGGCAACAGCCATTACAGATTTTTTCCCGGGCTGCGCAAAACCGGAGGCCAGGGAAAAAATACACAAACAGAACAGGAGGAATTTTCTCATGCAATCAACAGACGTCTAAAAGTAAGCCAAGTTACAGTTACGTCATTATATTAATCGATGAACGAGGTGAATTACTGGCTGAGCAGCTCCTGGTAGATTGCGAAGTTCTCTTCATCGTAGCAGGCAAAGATGACCTTTTCGGGGATTGCATTCCCGGTAAGATAGCTCTTAACCTCGCGGATGGCAATTTTTGCAGCCAGTTCTTTGGGGAAATGGTACACCCCGGTTGAGATGTTCGGGAATGCAATGGTTTTGCAGTCGTGAACGGTAGCCTGGGCAAGGCTTTTCCTGTAGCAGCTGGCTAGAAGTAACTCCTCGTTACGGTCACCTACCCCCCATACCGGTCCGACGGTATGG
>JBAXFZ010000439.1:0-3565 GCA_037139685.1 Bacteroidota bacterium | reverse complement strand
GTAAGACCGTCAGGGGTGAAAAGGGTGGCTGAATTCCACAGCACCGTCCTTACCGACCCGTAACGGTGCATGATGTCGATTTCGACCGATTCCCAACGTTCACCGGTCATAGTCTGGCGGATAAGCTCCATCGAGTGCCGGGCAAGCTCAGGCGGAAAGAGGATTTCAAGCGATTGCCCGAGCACATTTTCTTCCCGGTATCCCGAAAGTGACTCAAAGGCATGGTTAAACCTGGTAATCCTGAAATGAGGATCCCACACAATGATGGGTGCATTGGCATAGTTGATCAGGTTTTCAAGAAAGGCGTTGGCTTCGTGCAGCTCCTCTTCGGCCTTTATCCTCTTGGTGATATCGCGGAAGGTGCATATCACATCCTGTATCATCCCGGCAGAGTTCAATTCCGGCTCCGCATCCACGAGCAGCCATATACGGTCACCCACCAGGGGACGGTACACACCCATGATGATATTTCTTACCGGTTTCCGTGTTTCGATTGCCTTCGGAACGGGATGTGTCGACCCGGGAAATGGAGATCCGTCGGGATGGATTACATTCCAGTCGGGGTCGAATGAGGTCTTGCCGAGGAGCTGGTCCTCGGTAAGACCCAGTAATTCGAGAGCCTTGGGGTTGCTGAGCTGGATTTCGGCCCCCGGTCCCTGCAGGAGAACACCCACCTGCATATCCCTTACCAGGTTCCTGAACTTTTCTTCGCTTGCACTGAGCTTCTCATCATTCAGCCTGCGATCGGTAATGTCTTCGAATATGGTGGCAAAACTGCCTTTGCCGGGACAGTATGCCGATATGGAGAAATACTTTTTCAATGGAGGGAAATAGGTTTCAAAGACGGTGGGGCTTCCCGTCAGTGCAACCGTCGCATAAATTTCCAGGAAGGGGGGATCTTCAACTCCATAGGCCTCCCTGCTGGTCTTCCCGACGACCGATTCCCTGGAAATGCCAAGCTGGGCCTCAAAGGAGGGGTTGGTTTCCAGGATAACATAATCAACCGGGATCCCGTCGCTGTCACAGATTATTTCGTGGAGGGCAACCCCTTCGGTCATATGTTCATATAAGGAGTGGAACCGCTCCTCACTTTTTGTTAATGTTTCCAGCCCTGCCTGTTTTTCGGTAAGATCCCTGAAAACCAGGACCACTCCGCAAATGGCTCCCTCCCTGTTTTTTATCGGTGCCGCGCTGTCGGCAATCAGGTAACGGGTGCCGTTTTTTGACAGTAATACAGTTTGATCAGGAAGCCTTATAATATCGGAAGATTCAATTACTTTCTGCACGGGGTCGGTTAACTTATCCCCTGTTTCTGCATGTACAATATTAAAGACCTGTTTAAGCGGTTTGCCTTCGGCATCCTCCTTCGACCATCCGCATAGTTTTTCGGCCACAGGGTTTATGTTGACGACCATCCCCTCCTGGTCGGTTGTAATCACCCCGTCACCAATTGAATTAAGTGTAATCGAAAGATGCTCACTGTTTTCAAAAAGCAGGGCCGCTGCCATTTCCTGCCTGGCAACCTTTTGTTTCAGCAAAAAATTGTCATAAGTCTTGCCGGAGAGTTCACCTGCAAATGCTGACAACAATTTTGAAATAATTTTAAACTCCGCCATGGACATAGCAGGTACCTGCCGCAAGGCCTCAGCAAATTGCTCCTTGTCAGCCGCGGTATTGGCTGCATAAAGGTTCATGCAGGTATCACCGGCATCAGCATCCCTGACGGGTCCGATAAACCAGCTGGCTATATGGATGCCCCCAACAATAATATTTGCCTTTGCTTTCCACAAACCCATACAAACACAAGGAAGAACAACCGGAATAGTTCCCTGCTGACTCTCTGCGCCGTGGCAGCCCTGAAAACAGGTTACAGGCTCTTCCCCGGTATTGGGGGGGGGGTCGGCACATAACATGCAGATTTGCGGCAGGCGGGTAACCGGCATCCCGTCGGGCCGGGTAATGAATGAAGCAATCCCGGTGGCGTCTGAAAACAGATCCTGCAGATGGCATAGCTCCAAGGGGGTTAATAGATCCGTTAACAGGAGGTCAGGGACCTTTCCTTTTTGTGCCGTTGTTTCCCTTGCTTTTTCCATCCCGACCAATGTTAACTGAACAGTATTGTACGATGTGCAACCAATTCTGCAAGTGAGAGTTGCCTCCGGGGTTCCTGTGAGGAACAGCCCGGTACGGCACCAGCCATTGCCTGCCCGGATGCCGGCAGGAACTCTGGAATTTGGGGGCGAACCGGGAGACAGGTCCGGGAAGAAAATCTGATTGTCAGTAAACCCATTATAGTTCAAATAATAAAATCCAAATGTACTTGAAAAAAATTAACCGGAGTTCTCTCCGCGGAAATTTAGAAAAAATTTGAAAGACAAGAAATTGCTAGTAGTATTTCCCTGTTTCCGGCCGTCATGAAATAGTTTCAGCATCAGCTTTGTCCCTCATCAACAAGTCACGGAATGATCCTGAAAAATCTCAATTTTTTCATCAGGCCTTCCCTGTTAAGCGGTTTCGTCAGGTAATCGTCGCAGCCTGCTTCGTAAACACGATCTTCATCGCTGCTCATGGCATAGGCAGTCAATGCAATAACGGGCAGCTCCTTCCTGAACGACTTGATTTCGCGGGTGGCCTGGAGCCCGTCCATTACCGGCATCTTTATGTCCATCAATACAATCGAGATCTCGGGATGTTGACGGCAAAGGTCCACTGCGGTTTTTCCGTTATTGGCGACCAGTACCGGGATACCGGTTTTTCGTAATATAGTTTCGATAAAAAGTGAATTTGATTCATCATCTTCAGCAACGAGAATTACATGATTTTTCAGATTCCCTATGGATGGTTTCTCCTCCTCTTTTTTATATATGATTCCAAGACCCAATACACTGCAGGGAAGGGTAAACGAAAATAGAGATCCTGACCCCTTTTCCGATTCAACGCACAGGGAACCGCCAAGCAGTTTTACCAACCCGTGTGCAATTGACAAACCCAGCCCGCTGCCTTCATGGTCCCGGGTTGAGGATTGCTGCTCCTGCGCGAAACTTTCAAAAATCCGGGAGAGTGATTCACTGTCAATGCCTATTCCTGCATCCCTGACAAAAAATTCCGGTTCGGGCGGAATTCCATCGGGTATATCTGGCGCACCTGCCGGGGTAACGGTAAACCCGAATGTAATCGTTCCCTTGTCACTGAATTTAACAGCATTATCAAGCAAATGGGTCATGATTTTCAGGAAAACCTCCGTATCGGAATGCAGTGTGATTTTAGCGGAATTTGTGGGAATATCGAGAACCAGGCCAAGATTTTTCTCGGAGCAAACCGGCAAAAACCTTGCCTTTAGCTGGTTGAGTACATCCGCCAGGTTACAAAGGGTAAGGTTTATCTTCATGTTGCCCGAGGCGATAAGGGCAATATCCATGTAGTTGGTTACCGTATTCATCAGGCGGTTGCTGCTCACCTCAAGCAGTGAAAGGTACAGGAGCTGCTCTTCGGGAGTGATTCCGGGTTGTATGAGAAGATCGCCGAACCCGAGAATAACCCTCCACGGGGAGCACGGCCAGCGTGC
>JBAXFZ010000438.1:0-3571 GCA_037139685.1 Bacteroidota bacterium | reverse complement strand
TGAATTTCGAAACGCTGGGGCCGGTGTTTGACAACGATTTCGGGGTGCTGTTCTCTTTCAAAATAGAAGATTGTCTTGATTTGGAATATAAACCGGAAAAATGGCAATAGGTGCAGGTAAATTTCGTAAACACCTCATCGGAAGCACAATTTCCCTGCTCAAGGGGGACAGGACCCCCTACCTCTCCACCATGAACTTCGCCGATGCAGTAACTTCATTCATAAAGACGAGTCGAGCCATGTACATGCCTGTCTTCCATGATTCGATGATAATTGTAATTGGTGGAGAATCCTGGTTGGCTTTTGTTGAGTAAACAACCTTTCCGGATAAATCGAGGATCTGGAGCTCGGCGGACGGCCATTGATGGTAGATCGTTTGCATTAACCCCCCGGGTGTGCTGAAATTTCTGACAAGATAACGGGGAAGTTCGATAGTTATGAGATCGCAGGCTGGATTGGGAAAGATCCGCAGCCGGGTTTTCTCAAGATCCTTCTGTGGGGAATAGATCGCTGTGATCACCGTGCAATTGTCGAGAGATACGGTATCAGTGGCGATGGAATGCGGGCAAAGACTGTCGTATAGGAATGGCATCGTATAGATGCTGTCCCATTGTAGGTTATCATTTACTTTCATGACAACAGCTTTTTCGTTCAATGTCCCTGAAAACACCTGTCTGTTATTGTATGTGCGGAACGCACTTGAGAACGCACACCAGGATTCTGTGGTGACAATCTTCCTGTTTAGTATGTTTCCCAGAGTATCGGTTTTAAATATCCCTGTCGTGTCAAGGCTTGTCGGGTATTGCCACTGGGCAACCATGGCCAGGGTACCGTCGATGAATGAACTTGTTACCGAAGCATATCCGCGAGATGTGGAATCAAGAATGTCATGGTAATAGAGTGACTGTCCCATACCACTGGTTTTAAACAGACAGGGAGAGTCTCCATCATCACGACCACGACGGCCTGGTGTGTAAATGGAATGGGAATTGCCTTCGATGGAATTCATGGCATCGCTTATAACGCCCTCGTTGTTGCCCCATGGAGCATCCCAGATCACGGTGCCGTCGAGGGCTGTTTTAACATGGAAGATTTTCAACACCTGGAAACCCGGGTAAAGCGAGTCGATGTAGTAGGTATTCCCCGTGATAACAAGGTTAGAGTCCGAGGTCAGGACCAGTGAATTTGCTACCTCATCACGATATTCTGGATTTGTGCAATATGCCTGCTGCCATGTGATTTCTCCAATGCTATTTAGTCTCAGTAACCATACAATCTTCGTTGGTCCCGCTTTCCAGTTGTTGAATAGTGCAACAGATCCTCCGTCTGTCAATGAAACTATGCCCATGCAAAAACTGTTACATTCCTGTGCATCGTATATCCTGCACCATTCTTTTTCACCACATGTGTTTACTTTGATTATAAAAGGTTCAGTACATGAAGGGTTTCTTTTATTTGTACTTCCGGCGAGGATAAGCCCCTGACCAGAGGCAGAGGCGATACTTTGAAAATTCACCATGTGTTGAGGGAATCCGTATGATTTAGCCCAGAGTTGATTGCCGTTGATATCAGTTTTCAGAAGCCATCCGTAAGCATAACCGCCTAAAAAGTAGTGATACTGATTTCCTGCAAAAAGAAAGCCTTTGTCATAATCTTCGAGTGAACTTTGAAAAATCGAACTAAGAGTATCCCCATATTGTCTTGGCCACGGTTGAGCTGTTGCTGGCCCAGAGGTTAGCAACAGCTTCGTACCCATCAGAAAAAGGAATAGTGTGAAACGGAGGGTTCTCATGAAATTACTTGATATAAATGACGTTATGAATCTCTATTTCTTAATCCATTTTCCCTCATCCATCATTTGAGCATCCACGCTTACCTTGTATACGTAAATACCAGATTTTAAATTCCCGACTGGCAGAGAGGTTCTTCCTTGCACAACACTTTGTTCCATGACTTCATGCCCTGTAAGATCATACAGTGTAAAAGTGGCATTTCTTATTTGTGTTTCGAGGTAAAGAACGTCGTCACCCGGGTTGGGATATACAATTACATCATGAGCCAAAGGCGATCCGCTATGATCAACAGACATCGCATATCCATCTTTGTTTACCTTGATCAAGGAAAGATACCGGATATAATCTGAAGTATGATGATAGTCCCAGAAAGTCCCATACATCAGGAACCCCTGATCTTGGGTCGGCAGCACTCCATATAAAGTGTAATATCCGTCACCCCCGTAAAACTTTTGCCAGTTCAATCCCAGGGTTGTATCAATGTTGTGCAACGAATACCATGAATCCTGCGAAGCAAACATACTTGTGAAATTGAAATTCGTTGTACCAACGACGGCGATTGAATTTGCGGAAGGTGCGGCGATGTTTTTAATTAAACCGGGACAATCTACTGTATCTTTTTTACCAAGCGCGGCAAAGTGTATGAAGTTTAATGTTGTATCATACAGGGCCGTGCCGATATCCCGTTCATGGTAATCAGGCGGTTGTTCGTATTCGCCTGTTACCAGGATATGCGCCGGATCCGTGTATGCTACTGAACCCAGATTCGTCACATCATGCGATATGTTCACCATTTTACGAATATTCAGGGAATTGTCAATGCTGACTAGGTTTCCGGGTCCACCAACCGGATTAACGCCTAAAACCACGGCATAGTAGCCCATATGATCATTGCGTTCGATCAAATCCAGGCCATAACCCCAGAGATCAGTGAAAATCTTATATTGCAAGCTGTCCAGGTTTGTGGATTGCCGGTACATAAAGAAATGGTGGAATCTCCATAACGTCGTATCTTCCACCGTCCCGTAACAAATGATATCCTGTTTGCTGCCGGCAATGACGATGCTTCTGAACAGGTTATTTCCTGCCAGCAGAAATGTCTTTTCCCTGAGGACATTGAAAGAAGTGTCGGTGATGCAAATCCATAGACGGTCAATCAACAGATCGTGAATGGATCCGCTGAACACAACTTCATTTTCGCTTATCTGGCTAACCGAAGTCAGCTCCGAGGAGATTCCTTCGTAACTGAAGTTTTTTTGCAAGCTAATTTCACCAATCGAGCTGACCTTGGTTGCCCTGGAGGAAATCATATCGGATGACAAACGATATGTATCAATCAGTATGGAACTGCCGGAAGGCAACTCCAAGGCGCTCATGACCTGGTGGTCATAAACAGTGTCCTTAATCACGACATTAAAGGTTGATTGAGCACGAATTTCAATTTGATTGAAAATTAACAGGCACAGGGTTGGGAGCAGGAGTCGGAGGCTGAGATTCATTAAGTTGGAGAGTTGGTTAGGTTTGGTAAAGATACTATATTTTGCATAAGGACTTATAATTCATGAACTTAATCGATGCCAAATTTATTTGAACTAATCCCGCAAACACCTCACCGGAAACGCATTCGCCCGGCTCGACGGGTATAGCGACACCGAAAAGTCATACACATTCATCCCGTGCGAAATCGCTTTTACGGCATTCCACGGAGTGGAAGTCCAGAAGAGCGTGGCAAACCCGTTGAAGCTCCAGGTTGAATTAAGATAATATACGCCGCTTGTT
>JBAXFZ010000437.1:0-3594 GCA_037139685.1 Bacteroidota bacterium | reverse complement strand
GCAATATCGGTGAAAATTACCGCTCGCTTTCCCCTTTCCAGGCCCCTGTTGAAAGCGGCTTTGACTATGGCATTCACAGTTTTGACCAATACCTGTATCAAAATGACAGTGTTAAATATTACAAGGTCTATAAAACATATACCGAACTAACATATGTGCAGGGCGCGAAGAAAGAACAAAACTTTCATGCAATCTTCAGCAGGAATATATACCGGAGTTTCAACCTCGGTTTCGATTTCCGGGTTATGAACCCTCCCGGCGCTTATGTTCGCCAAAGGACCAACCACATCAATTTTGTGATTACCTCCCAGTTCTTTACGAAGGACAAACGATACGGCCTTATTGCCAACTTCACAATCAACAGGTTAAGGAATTTCGAAAACGGCGGGATTACTCACGAAAGCATCTTTGAAAACAACCAGGAATCGAACAGGCTGGTCATCCCGGTTCACCTTGAAAATGCACAGAACAACATCAAGGAAACCGGATTCTACATGAAGCACTACTTTAACCTGTCGCGCCATGCCCGCAACGATAAGGATACCGCCTTCTCCAACAGGAAAAGGTTTGAACTGGGAAGACTAACCTACTCCTTCCGGTATAACCGCCAGTCACAGACCTATATAGACAACCAACCCGACAGCGGGTTCTATCCCGCACCTGTACTCGACACCCTGCGTACATACGATTCTGTTGCAGTTTCCAAAATCGTGAATGAGATCGTCTGGTCAAACCCCACCTTTAATCCAAAGAACAAACTCAGGATCCTTCAACTTGAAGCCGGGATCAGGAGCGAATACAACGAAGTGTATCTCCACGGCCGGAAAAATTTCTTCAACCAGTTTATTCCCCATGCCGAAGTCGATTTTACCCCGTTCCCGAGCATGAGGCTGACCGGACGCTGTGATTACGTGTTCGGCAACTACAATGAAGGCGACAAGAGTCTCCGGCTAAAGCTGGTTTCTATCCTTGGAAGGCAGGATAAAAATATTGGAATCATTACCATCACAGGCAACTACATTTTTCAAAAACCAGGCTGGTTTTACGAACATTACCTCGGGAACAGCTACAGGTGGGACACCGCCTGGCAAAAACAGGGGGTAATCTCCGCCGGGTTCAATTACACCTGGAGATTCCTTGAAGCCGGGGTAGATTTCAGTACAATCAGCAACTTTGTCTATCTCGACGCTACCAGCCAGCCGCGGCAAAACCGCAGTAACTTTGAACATATGCACCTGTACCTTAATACTGACCTCGATATCTGGCATTTTAAGGTGAAATCACAGCTTGCCTACCAGACTGTCCAGGGTACCAGCGTGCTCCGGCTCCCCGCATTTATCGGCAATATTGCCCTCTATTTTACCCAGCCCATCTTTAAACGTGCTGCAACCCTGCAACCTGGCCTGAACTTCTTTTATAACACCTACTACTACGCCGACAACTATAATCCGGCCACCCGGTCGTTTTACCTGCAGGATCGCAGGGAAATTGGGAATTACCTCTATATGGATTTCTTCATCAACCTCAAGATCCAGCGTGCAAGGTTCTTTGTTTCGTACTCCCATTTAAATGCCAGCTTCATGACCCGTGACTACTATACCACGCCCTACTACCCGATGCAGGATGCGGCATTCAAATTCGGCATTGCATGGCGGTTTCATGATTAACAGGAACCCTATTACGCTGCAGGTCTGATTGACCGGGAACCGGTAACCTGCAATAAATTAATTAATTTTAACATTATGGAATTCAGACAATTCGGAGATACCGGGATTGAGGTTTCCCTGATGGGCTTCGGTGCAGGCCATATCGGCGGAGGGGAAATGGATGAGACTACTGCAGGAAAATTGTTGAACGAGGTGGTTGACCAGGGTATCAACCTGATCGACACAGCCAGGTCTTATGGCGAATCCGAGTCAAGAATCGGGAAATTCCTGTCGCATCGCCGGAAGGAAATTGTTCTTTCAACAAAAGTGGGGTACACCTTCAGGGACTATCCTGACTGGAGTTATGATACCACCATGGGCACGCTTGAGGAATCACTTCAAAGGATGAAAACCGATTACATCGATATTGTTCATCTGCATTCCTGTGACAAGTATTTTCTTGAACAGGGCGATGCCATCACCGCACTTGAAAAGGCAAGGGAGCAGGGTAAAATCCGGGTCATTGCCTATTCGGGCGAAAACGATGCCCTCGGCTATGCCATCAGCACCGGGCGGTTCGGCAGCATCCAGTGTTCCGTAAATGTATTCGACCAACATGGCATTGACAACCAAATTGCAACTGCAAAAAGCAAAAACATGGGTGTCATTGCAAAGCGTCCGCTGGGCAATTCTGTATGGCGGTACCACAGCCGCCCTGAAGGCCACGGCCATGCCGCCTACTACGACCGCATGGTCCAGATGAACCTTGACCTGGATGGCATCCCCTGGAACGAGCTGGCCCTGCGCTTTGCCGCCTTTGCACCCGGGGTGCACTCCATTATTGCCGGGACTGCCAACATGGACCATTTAAAAGAGAACCTTAGTCTGATAAAAAAGGGTGCTCTGGATTCCGTGACCATAAACCAGGTCAGGTCGGCATTTATTAACAGGGATTGGGAAGGACTGATTTAGCCTGCCTCCCGGGATTGCCGGCCATTGCAGGGCTTCAGTTCACCTCAGGCAGGAAGACCAGCTGTTGTCCCGGGCTGGTTGAGATCACCATCCTCCCCTTCCTGTCGAACCTGACGCGGCGCGTCCCTTGTACGGTTACCCTGCGTTTCCCGAATGGATTTACAAGGGTCAGGATACCTCCCTTTTCACAAACAACTTTTATTTCCGAGATTTTCCCTTCCTTCCGGACGGCAGAAACCAGAAAAGCGCCCTGTGCGCGCAGGTTTGTAAACGAAACATCTTTCCATCCGGCAGGGATTGCCGGGAAGACGACAACCTGGTCGGAACTGCCCTGCAGCAGCATCTCCTGGATCCCCGAAGCATATGCAAAATTTCCTTCGAGTGTAAAGGGCCGGTAGGTGAATTTCGATTTGCCCGTCCCCGACTGGTCCCCGTTTGCATGAAAACTGTTTGAAAGGCAGAAGCACGCTGCGAATATGCGCAGGGCTTCACACGCCCCTTCTCCGTTGCGCGCCTGCGCCTGTAAATTGCCGAGCCAGGCATAGGAGTAGCCGCACCAGTAATCCGGTCCCTGGCGTAGCAGTTCGCGTAAGGATGCCAGGATTATCCTGCGGTCTTTCGCGCCGCCATCCCAATTGATCAGTTTGAGCGGGAATATCGACATCAGGTGAGAAAAATGGCGATGCGATTCCTTATAGGGATAACCCGGGGCGATCAGCAACCCAGATGAATCCGAAAGGGAAAGCCCAGGCCATTCTGACAAGCATTTTTCCCAATGCCGGGCCTCCCCTTTTTTATCAAGCCTCTCCGCAAGTGAGGCAGCTGTAATATAAAGCCAACGGATCAGTGCAAGATCGTAATTGGTGATTTCGCGGAACCATGCCCCCGGGGAATTGTCGTTGAATTCGGGACTCGAGCTGATGGGTAATTTCCGGTACTTCCCGCTGCTTACCGACAGGGAATCAATAAAACCCGC
>JBAXFZ010000436.1:0-3597 GCA_037139685.1 Bacteroidota bacterium | reverse complement strand
TGTCTAAAATCGTGGGGAGCGGGTCAAATTCGATGGTGATGAGTTTTTCAGCCTCCCATCCAGCATCTTCTGTCTCAACGGCAATCAGGGCGATGGCCTGTCCAATGAAGGTCACCTCCTTTTCGGCGAGGCATGGCTCATCATGAATCACCGGGCCCATCTGGTTTTCACCGGGGATGTCATTCGCTGTTAAAATGGAGCGGACCCCTGGTACCAGCAATGCTTTTGCAATGTCAATCCGCCGGATCATGGCATGGGCCTGTTTGCTGTACACCACCTTCCCTTGCAGCAATTGACTGCTTATCATAAGGTCCTCGATAAAAACCGACTCGCCGGTTACATGTTTCTCAGCACTTTCGTGTGAAATATGACGGAATGCCCTTGCCTTGACCGGAACCCCGGCAGGGTCTTCCATCCAACCGGTGTGGGTGGATGTTTCAAGGAAAAATTTCATCAGTAAATTACGGCCGGCACTCTTCCTGAATTCAGCATCTGCCCTTACATCTGAAATTGGTGTGAACTCAAGGTCAAGAACCTCCATGGCCTGTGAAATGGTAATGCGGTCCCAGGGTTTCCCTTTTAGAAAACGTTCCGTTTCAAATGCACGTTTCGGAGTGGCCGACAATCCCCCAAAAGCGAGAATGATTTCAGCCGGAATTCCCTGTTTGAGCTTTAGCCTGAAACCAGCATTGACAGTGGAAATATCCATATCTTTCCGCCTGGAAACCTTGTGTGAAAAGAACGTGGTTTCAACATCATATTTTGGGATAATGATCTCTGTGATCAGTTCATCTTCTTCCAGGTTTGTTTGCCGGTATCCTGTAATAAAATCCTCCAAAACTAATTTTCGTTCAGAACTGATTGACTGTAGCCTGATAAGAGCGCGGTAGGCGATCAGCAGTGGCAGCAAATCCCCGATGGGTGATGCGGACCCGATATTCCCTCCCAGCGTGGCAGTATTCCTGATCTGAAGAGACCCAAAGACCTTGAGCATTCCGAACAGCGCCGGCAATGTTTCCCTGGTTAAGGATTTCAGTCGCTCCAGGGTAAGGCCTGCGCCAATGACATAACAATCTTTCTCTTCCCTGAATTGCTGAAGTCCGGTAATTCCGGACAGGTCGATGATTAAGGGCAACAGCATCCTTTTCTTTGTCTGGCGCAGGGCTACATCGGTTGAGCCATTGACAATAACAGCTCCGGGTTTATCTCTCCTCAATTTAAGTGCGTCTGCCAGTGTAAATGGTTTGATGTAATGTTGTTTTCCTTTTATGTATTCAACAGTCTTGTTATTTGCGGCAATTTCCTTCAGCATTCCGATCACCCCCTGTTCGTATTGCGAAAAATGATCTTTTTCATTGTCGGAACAAGCTTTTTGGGCAGCTTCAAGGATGGACTGGTAACCCGTGCACCGGCATAAATTCCCGGTCAGGGCATCCTCAATGGTTTCACGTGATGGATTCTGGTGATTTTTAAACAATCCGAAAATTGACATGACCACTCCTGAGGTACAGTACCCGCACTGACTTCCATTTGCCTCCACCATCATTTTCTGAACCGGGTGAAGGATCAGGTGTTTTTCTTTGTAAAATGCAAGATTTTCAACTGTTATCAGCTGTTTTCCATGAATCATCGGGAGGAAGACAAGGCAGGAATCAACAGTCCGGTAAACAAGTTTTCCCTGGTCTCCTATTTCTGCAAGAACAACGGTGCATGCTCCGCAATCTCCCTCGGCGCATCCCTCTTTGACTCCTTTATGTGCAGGAAAAGAACGGAGATAATTCAACAGGGTAGTTGTTGGCCGGAATGGAGAAGATTCTGAAAATTCAATTTCAACAAGGCAATCATCAAAGACAAACCGGACAGTATCCTGCATGTTGTATCTTTTTACCGGTTAGAATGGAGGGTATTTCGTACATCGATCAGTTTTGCCAGGATGCTGATGGCAATCTCCTGTGGCGTATCCGCCAGGAATTTTATCCCGATCGGCATATCAATTTTTTCGAGTTCTTCCTGTGTCAGGATATTTTCTTCCAGGAACCTTTTCCTCAGCAAACCGACCTTCCGGTTGCTCCCGATCATGCCGAGGTAAGCATGCTCTTTCCGCGCCACCACGGCGAGAATGTCCTCATCATATGTATGCCTGGGTGTAACAATGACGATGTAGGTGTTGTCATCAAAAACAGTCTCGCCGATTGCCTTGAAATAATCTTTATTGCAGAAATTGAATCCGGAAAATGCTTCATCCCTGAATATTTCGTCCCGCGGATCAAAAAGAGTTACGGAAAATGCCAGTTCCCTGGCAAATCCTGCGAGCGACTTGCCGATGTGCCCCGCACCGAAAATGAATAGTTTCTGCATCGGGACCAGCGGTTCAATGTAGACCTCCATCATGCCCCCGCAGTGCATGCCCAGATCATTGCCGAGGTTGAAAGCGACTTTGGCCGGTTTCCCCGCAGCGATCATGTTTACCGCCATATCTGTCACCTCCTTCTCAATACCACCTCCGCCGATGCTTCCAAAGACGGATCCATCGGCGTATACGATCATTTTTGCGCCCTGTTTCCGGGGTGTTGATCCCTCGGTGTCGATGACAATGCATAATGCAGCCGGTCGCTGTGCTTGGATGATTTCTTCTGTTTTTGCAAAAATTCCCTGCATGGATAAACCCTGTTTAATTCTGATGATGCTTGTAAAATTACAATTTTTTATCTGATTGCTGTTCCTGCCTGATCAACTCGTCATAATCATCCGGGGTGTTTATATTCCAAAGGATCCGTTCGTCGGGAAATTGAACCTCCACCCGGATAAAATGCTGTAACACCCCACGGAAATCAATTAATTCACTTTGCCGGCGGATGAATTCCACCACTTTGTACCCGAGCAGGATCGGGTGTCCGCCGCGGCTGTTGTAAACAGGAACCGAGTAACCATCAGGAATCGCTGACTTCAACAATTTACCGAGCAACCCAGGGTTGACGAACGGATTGTCAATGTTCTGGATAAAACAGGCTTGACCCCGGGGAATCTGTTCAAGGCCCAGCCGGACTGACCAGGCGCGTCCCTTTTCCAAATGGCGATTCACAACCAGGCAATGGTTTTTTGTCCCGAGCAGTGATGCATCAAACTTTTCATTGACCACGACCACCATCGGATGACAGCCATACTGGCTGAAACTTTTAACCAGGTGCGAGGCAAAGTTAAGTCCATCGCCAAAGGGCAGCAGGGCTTTGTCGCGTCCCATGCGCCCCGAATTTCCTGCTGCAAGGATTACCGCTGAGAAGGATTGTGACATGGAGACAATATCTTTGTCATCACAACCCCCTGCCATTGCCCATCGGATTGTGCTGCCCTCCCCTTTGTTGCTGTTCCGGAGGCGTTTGAGATGGTTCCCTTTGTTTTTTAATATCCTCCATGAAGAGCAAATACTGGTCATATTTTTTGTCATCATGAAGGATGATTTTTATCTTTTCATCCCTTGACTTCATCATGAACGTGATTACCTTGGCATTGTTTTCAGCATGGTATTTCTGGATGTCATCCATAAACTGGACATAAACGGTTGTTATGGAGTCTTTTTGGCCTTTTGTCATGGTAACC
>JBAXFZ010000435.1:0-3599 GCA_037139685.1 Bacteroidota bacterium | reverse complement strand
GAGTTTACACTCCCTACCGATCAGGATATGGAGATCTCCGACTATAAAATCCTGGTCGATGATGAAATGGTAGGCAAATATATCGAAGATACCCGCAAACGCTTTGGCAAACCCGTTGAAACTGCTGAACCGGCTGAAGAAACACCGGCTGAACCAGCTGGTGAAACCCCTGCAGCACCAAAGGAACCTGTTGTTGAACCGGCGGAGATGACGCCGGAATTCTTTAACATGGTCTATCCCGGCCTCGACCTGCAGACCGAAGAGGATTTCAAGGCACAGGTTCGCAGGGATGCCGCCCTGAGCTTCGAATCCGAAACAGACAAGCTGCTGTTCAACAATATCACCGAGGCCCTGGTTAAAAATACCGAAATGCCCTTGCCCGACGAATTTCTCAAACGCTGGCTGCTCGAAAACAACGAAGGGAAATACAGCCCCGAGGAGATAGAAAAAAATTACACCTCTTTTGCCGATTCAATGAAATGGCAGCTTATTGAAAACAAACTGATCAAGGAACATGGCATCGAGGTGACCGATGCCGACATCCGCAACTATATCAGCACCTATATGCTGCGCCAGGTCAACATGACCGAAATGGAGCCTGAAATGCAGAAACGGTATGAATCAATCATCGATACCTTCATGCAGAACAAGGAACAGGTGCAGCGGATCAACGATCAGCTATACAATGGCAAACTGATGGATTATTTTAAATCAAATATCCTTGTCCATCCTAAAGAGGTCTCCTATGATGATTATATCAAACTGGCCTCTGCCATGCACCAGCATGAACACGACCTTGAACACGATCATGAACACGATCATGAACACGATCACGGGCACGATCACGACCACGGGCATGATCACGGTCATGACCACACTCATTAATTTTTCAACCATCAACCACGATTGTTATGGACGAATTTTCAAAATATGCCATCGGTCATAAAGGCATCAACAGCCTGACGCTGGCGAAGTATAAATCGATATCTTCCAATTACATTTCACCAACCATCATTGAAGAGCGGCAGCTCAATATTGCCACGATGGACGTGTTTTCGCGTCTCATGATGGACCGCATCATCTTCCTTGGGGTTCCCATCGATGATTATGTTGCGAACATCATCCAGGCCCAGCTGCTTTTCCTGGAGTCGGTTGATTCGCGCAAGGATATCCAGATTTACCTGAATACCCCGGGAGGATCTGTTTACGCAGGTCTGGGGATCTACGACACCATGCAGTACATCAACCCGCACGTGGCTACCATCTGCACCGGGATGGCCGCATCAATGGGAGCAATCCTGCTTTGCGCCGGTGAGAAGGGGAAACGTACGGCCCTGAAACATTCGCGCATCCTGATCCACCAGCCAATGGGCAGTGCCGAAGGCCAGGCCTCCGATATAGATATTACGGCCCGTGAGATCCAGAAACTGAAAAAGGAGTTGTATGAGATCATATCTCTTCATTCGGGTCAACCCTATAAGCGGATACTTAAGGATGCCGACCGTGATTACTGGATGACAAGTGATGAAGCACGCAGCTACGGGATGATCGATGAAATCCTGATCCGCTCCAAAAAAGATCATTAACCGATAACCATGGCAAAAACTGTTGATAAATGCTCCTTTTGCGGCCGCGAAAAACGTGAAACGAGGATCCTGATTGCAGGTTTGAATGCACACATATGTGAAAGCTGCATTGAACAGGCACAGACTATCCTTCACGAAGAGATGGCAGCTGAAAAGCAAAAGGCGGTTCCCGAATTTACACTGCTGAAGCCGGTTGAAATAAAAAAACATCTCGACCAGTTCGTAATTGGCCAGGATGAGGCAAAAAAGGTGATCGCGGTAGCCGTTTACAACCATTATAAACGGATCAACCATGCCAGCGATCCGGCCAAGGATGATGTGGATATTGAAAAATCGAACATTGTCGTTGTTGGTGAGACAGGAACAGGTAAAACCCTTCTTGCACGCACGATCGCGCGGATGCTCAACGTTCCCTTCTGTATTGCAGACGCAACGGCACTAACCGAAGCCGGTTATGTCGGGGAAGATGTTGAAAGCATCCTTTCGAGACTGCTCCAGGTCGCCGATTACAATGTCGCGGCCGCCGAGCGCGGAATTATTTTTATCGACGAAATAGACAAGATTGCCCGCAAGGGAGATAATCCCTCGATAACCCGTGATGTAAGCGGAGAAGGTGTTCAGCAGGCCCTGTTGAAGATGCTGGAGGGCTCCATTGTGAATGTCCCTCCCCAGGGTGGAAGAAAACACCCGGAGCAGAAGATGATCCAGGTAAACACCCAGAATATCCTTTTCATCACCGGTGGTGCCTTTGACGGGATCGACAAGAAGATTGCCAACAGGCTCCAGACAAATAAAATCGGGTATAAGGCTGATAAGAAGCAGGAAACGATCGACAAGGACAATATCCTTCAGTATATCACCCCCATCGACCTGAAGGCCTTTGGGCTGATTCCCGAACTGGTTGGCCGACTGCCTATCGTAACTTTTATGCATACCCTCGACCGCGATACCCTGAGGAGAATCCTGACAGAACCTAAAAATTCGCTCATAAAGCAATATACCAAGCTTTTTGAACTGGATAACATAAAGGTGGTTTTTGAAAATGAAGCTTTGGATTTCATCGTTGAAAAATCGATCGAATTCAAGCTTGGTGCACGGGGACTGCGTTCCATCCTTGAAGGAATCATGAATGATGCCATGTTCGAACTGCCATCAAAACCAGGGGTTAAATCGCTGAATGTTACGGCCGCATTCGTGGAAGAAAAGTTCAGAAAAACCAGCATGGCACATTTAAAGGTAGCCTGATACCAAACCCGGCATGGTTTTCGTTATAAGGGAGATCTTTATGAACCGGGCATTCAATGAGAAAAGGAATCCTGACCATCTTATTTGCTTTCTTTTACCTCGCTACTGTATTCCCGCAGGATACGGTTAAAACTATTGACCAGGTCCGGGTAGTTGACGGGGACACGGTTGCGCTGGTAGATGTAAGGGCAGTGGTCATCTTCCCGCCTGTCAAGGCCGGGACCAAACGGGAAACCGCACGGTATGACCGCCTTGTTTACAATATAAAAAAAGTTTACCCCTATGCCAAACTGGCCGGGGAGAAACTAAAGATGTACAAGTCAATCCTCGATACGATCCCGACTGAGAAGGCAAGAAAAATATTTCTGAAAAAGGCTGAAAAACAACTGGAAAGTCAATTCGGGGATGAGATCAAGGAGCTTAGCTATTCCCAGGGCAAGATCCTGATCAAACTGATCTACAGGGAAACGGGAAATTCAACCTTTGATATTGTAAAAGAGCTCAGGGGGGGATTCTCCGCCTTTATCTGGCAAACCCTGGCCCGTATCTTCGGATATGACCTTAAAACCGATTACGACCCCGGCGGCAGTGACCAGGCGATCGAACAGGTCGTGCTGATGATCGAAGCCGGTGCAATTTAATTTTTATTTAGCGTGAATGAGTTAACTTTACAGCCGAATCTTGGAGTATAGGATGAAATTGTCTATCGTCATCGTTAATTATTATGTCAAGTACTTTCTTGAACAATGCCTGCATTCAGTTCAAAAT
>JBAXFZ010000434.1:0-3611 GCA_037139685.1 Bacteroidota bacterium | reverse complement strand
GCGGCTGGAGCAGGTGCCATGGAACCGAAGCAGTTGCCCTGGTTACAACCGGCCTGAGACCTGAAATCAAATGCACCTGGAACCTGGTGGTGAAACCTGAGCTTGAATTCGCAGGAATCAACCCGGCTGATTTTGATGCCCTCGCCATCCCGGGAGGGTTTGAAAGCGCCGGATATTATGAGGATGCCTATGATGAGAGATTCCTTGAACTCATCCGACAGTTTGACAAACAGGGAAAAATAATCGCCTCGGTTTGTGTAGGGGCCCTGCCTGTAGGGAAATCGGGTGTGCTGAAAAACAGGGCTGCAACTACCTACGACATCGATGACCATTTTGGCTCAAGAAGAAAGCAACTGGAGGAGTTTGGGGCAATCATCAAGGATGCAAGGATAATCGCAGATCACAATATCATTACCTCCACAGGGCCGGCAACCGGGCTTGAGGTAGCCTTTACAATGCTGGGAATGCTGACAACCGAAGAGAATGTTCACGCTGTAAAAAAGTATATGAGGTTCCTATGAACCCCCTCCCTCATCTGCAAAAACAAATGAGCGCCATGACCAGAAACTGCTGCTTTATCCTTATGTTCTGTTCCGTGATCCCTGTCTCCATGGCCCAGAAATTAACACTGGATCCTGCTGTCGACGAAAGAACCGAGTTGATCGGCATCGTTTTCAGGCTGGCAGGTGCCGAGGAATATTCAGGAACCAGGATAAACCAATATTCCAGGGCCATCGATGCCTGGTTCAGGCCATACAAAGACGAAGAAGTGATCAGGCTGGCCAGGCTCCTTTACCGGAAAAACGGGGTGAGCTTTGATGCCGTTATGTCGATGGCCATTCACCTTGAGATGATTGGTGGAAGTTTCAGCCTTGTAAAGAATGTCGAGGCAAAAAGTCTCGACAGCCGCTGGGGGAACGATCCTGCACAATTCATAACCCTGCTGAATGTTTTTTACCGGGAAAGTGCTTTTCATAAGTTTTTTTCAGAAAACCGGCCGCTGTATTCCCTGACTGAACAAAGGTTTTCGGAAACCATCCGTTCGATTGACCTTTCGTGGTACGGGAAGTTTTACGGAGAACAACCCAAAGGCAGTTTCAACTTGATTTTAAGCCTGGTGAACGGCGGTGCAAATTACGGGGTAAAGATTAAGCGTCATGACGGCAGTGAAGACATGTTCTCCATCATCGGGGTCTGGCAAAAGGACAGCCTGGATTTCCCGGTATTCAGCCCCGACGAATACAACAGTACGATCATCCATGAATTCAACCATTCCTTCTCCAACCACCTGGTCGACCAGGCTTACCCTGAGATGAGCCAGGCTTCTGAGGCCGTTTTTAAACTGGTTAAAGGTAAAATGGAAAGCCAGGCCTACAATATGCCCGTTATCATGCAATATGAGACCATGGTCAGGGCGTCAACCATTCTCTATTTCATAGATCACAATACCGGCAAACCGGAGATGAACAAGATGATCCTGAAGGAAAAACACATGAACGGGTTTGTATGGATCGATTCACTCGTAGGGTTACTTGTACGCTACCGGCAGGCCAGGAACAGATATCCTGCACTGAAGGACTTTATGCCCCGGGTGGTATCGATGGTTAACTCACTAAACCTGGCTGATCTTCAGGAAGATGCCAATTGTAAATGTTCGGCACGCATCGACAGCTTTTCGATCGTAAACAAAAGCAGGAAAGTCGCACCAGGAATCAAAGAACTGACAATTTACTTCAACAAGCCGATGAGTGGCTCCTATGGCATGAGCAGGGTTGGTGGCAGAAACAGGCATTACCCGAAGATCATCTCTGTCGGGTGGGCCAGCCTTCAAAAAAAGGCCCTGACCGTAAAAATGAAGCTTGAACCCGGAACCGGGTACACCATCAAATTCCCCTCCTGTTTTTTCCAGGATGAACGCTATTGTGAAATGGCCGAGACATACCTGCTTAATTTCAAAACCATGAATAAAAATTAACAGCAAACACCATACGGTAATGAGGAGAAGATGGTTTATCATTTCAGGAATCCTTGCGGCAGTTGTACTTGCCCTTGTCCTGATATTGGATGCCCATATCTCCGCGTCAACGAAACCATATCTCTACGACGATACCAGCATGGTACCCATGAACAAAACTGGGGTATTGCTTGGCACATCCAAATACAGCAGGTCGGGAACCCTTAATGAATTCTGGAAAAACCGTATCGACGCCGCCATCCGGTTATATAAATCCGGCAAGATCATGCACCTGATCATCAGCGGCGACAACCGGAAATTATCCTACAACGAACCGGCTATTATGAAAAAGGAGCTGGTCAGGTGCGGCATCCCAGATTCGGTGATATATCCCGATTATGCCGGTTTCCGCACCTTCGATTCGATGATCAGGGCCGAAAAGGTTTTCGGGCAGACCAGTTTTACCGTTATTTCACAGGAATTCCATAACCAGCGGGCAGTATATATCGCACGGCATTACGGCATGAATGCCATAGGATATAATGCCAAAGGCGTCACCGCCTGGTATGGACTCAGGACAAATGTCCGGGAAAAACTGGCACGGGTCAAATTGTTTTTCGACCTGTTGTTTGACAAACAACCAAAATTCCTGGGTGAAAAAATAACCATTGAATAACGGCCGGCTATGCGGACAATTTTTGCAATATAATATTTAACGGCATTATGTTTTCTTAATATGATGACAGCAAACACCAAACCTACCCGAAACCCTTTAAAATCTCAACATGAAGATTAACAAGAGATTATTTTTATTGATTTCAGCAATTTTTGTTTTGCTGCTGCCTAATGAACCTGTAAAAGCATGTACCGGGATAACGCTAAAATCAAAAGACGGGGAAGTTGTCGTTTCCAGGACTGTCGAGTGGGCCCTGGGTGATGCCCAGCACAATAAGATCCTCATCGTTCCTCGCAACAAAACCTTTCACGCTCAAACCCCCGAAGGTTTCAACGGTAAAGCCTGGACCGGCCAGTATGGCTTCGTCACCCTTACAGCCTACGGACAAAATTATGGTCCTGATGGATTAAACGAAAAAGGGCTTTACGTAGGAGTTTATTACTTGCCGGAATTCGCCAGTTACGCTTTATATAACAGCACCAATGCTGCAAAATCGATGAGTGTCGGCGACCTGATGCAATGGATGCTTTCGAAATTCAAAACGGTTGATGAAATCCTCGATTCACTTGGTTCAGTCACAGTTGTGGATGTTAAAAATGAAGCCTTTGGCGGAGCCCAGCTTCCATTCCATTTCAAGATTACCGACCCTTCAGGGAACAGCCGGGTAATTGAAATTGTCAACAAGGGTGAAATTAAGGTATATACGCCATTTTTAGGGGTCATCACAAATTCACCCACCTATGACTGGCACCTGATAAACCTGCGAAATTATTTACAGTTGTCGCCTGCACCAAGGGCAACCCTGCCGCTTGATGGACTGACCTTTTCGCCGCTCGGAGGCGGCTCGGGCATGATGGGCCTGCCTGGCGATTTCACTCCTCCATCAAGATTTATCAGGGCGGCGGCTTTCACCGGATCATGCAGGTCCCTTGAAACTTCAGGGGATGCCGTGTTTGAATCTTTCAGGATAATGGACAATTT
>JBAXFZ010000433.1:0-3614 GCA_037139685.1 Bacteroidota bacterium | reverse complement strand
CCCTTGGCGGGACCTATTCAGGCACGGGGGTGAATTCATCCACAGCCATATTCACCCCATCGGCGGCAGGATCCGGAACGGCCGTTGTATCATATACCTGCTCCAACTGGGCGCTTTGCACAGCCGCAGCAACCAGGCGAATCCATGTCCTGCCGGTCACCTCATTCACCTGCGGCAACAATCTTACCGATCCGCGCGACAACAGGGTTTATCCCACCGTGAAGATCGGCAGCCAATGCTGGATGAAGGAAAACCTTGATTACGGCACGGTGATCCCGGACCTGGTTCCCCAGGCCGACAACTGCATTCCTGAAAAGTACATGCGTGCCACCTCTTACACGCCGCATCCCGTGTTTTACCAGTGGGACGAACTGATGCAGTACACTACTGCCGAAGCCTCCCAGGGTCTTTGCCCCCCGGGCTGGCATATCCCGGCCCCTGCCGAATGGGATGTACTGGTGGCTTTTTGCACAGGTGCAGGCAGGGCTGCCGGTCCGCTGAAAGATCCGCTGCTTGCTGCCGGGTTTTATTCGCTGCAGCAGGGATTTCTTTACCAGGAGAATACCTGGGTGTTTGAAACCGGCCCCATTGCCGGATCGATGTACTGGACCTCTGCCGTTTCCGGCATTGAACGGTCGGTCGCCCGGGGGATGAACGAAGCGACCCGCAGCGTTTCCCTTTACAACTCCCTGAGGGGAAATGCCTTCCCGGTGAGGTGTTTGAAGGATCAGGCGTTAATATTTACCGGTATAATTAAGATCAACCAATAAACAAATATATTTGTAATTGCTTTCACTTTTTATTGAAAATATGAAGACAATTGCAATCGCTTTCCTGGTCATGGTCTCTATCATTAAAACCGGGGCGCAGAACTACCAGGTCACTTTTGCCGGAACAGGTGCGGCAATAACCGTTGACTCAGTCAGGGTGGAAAACCTGTCGCAATGCACAAGTCTTGTTTTAACAGGGAAAGATACACTGGTACTTTCGGGAACTGTGGGGATGAATGAAACAGGCCAGCCACACGATCACGGCATATCCGTTTATCCGAATCCTTCACAGGGAAATTTCATTGCAGGAATTGAAGCTCCTGAAGCAGGCACTGCCCATTTGGAACTATTCGGGATATCGGGAGATATGATCCTGGACAGAACAGAAATCCTGACGGCAGGGCGCCATTTTTTTCAGCTGAAGAATATCCCGGGTGGCATATATATCCTGAAAATTGAATCCGGCCTCCATACCTGTCATGCCAAACTGGTCAGCCGCGGATCGGCGGAGGGCGGTAATGTGATGATCAGCAACGAGTCGGCAGATAAGCCGGAATTCCTTAACGGTCAGCCGGATAATCAGCAATTCCTTACCAACCGCACCACGGCATCAAAAATCATCATGCCGTTCAATGCAGGGGATACCCTGAAACTGACGGGAAGGTCGGGTAATTTCAGGACCGTGCAGATGCTCTTTCCTACCCAGGGCCAGACCGTAACCTTCACCTTTGTACAATGCGCCGATGCCGACAGCAACCATTATGCGGTCGTACAGATCGGTTCTCAGTTATGGATGCAGGAAAACCTGAAAACCACCAGGTACCGCGACGGCTCGCTCATTCCCAATGTAACCGATAGTGCAACCTGGGGCAACCTGACCTCTGGCGGCTGGTGCGATTACCATAACCTTCCTGCAGAGGGAGCCTGTTACGGCCACCTGTACAATTTTTACGCCGTGGCCGACAGCCGCAACCTCTGCCCTGCAGGCTGGCATGTTGCCTCCCACGCCGAATGGAACCTCATGGAGAGGCTGCTCGACCAAACCGTCGATACCACGGCGCTCGCGGGGTGCGGCACAATTATCGGAAGGATACTGAAGGAGGGCTGCGCTACGCGCTGGCAGTATATGGATACGACATATGGACTAAATTCAGCCGGTTTCACCGCCCTCTGCACCAATTACAGGACCGCAACCGGTGCCTGGAGCCTGGCTCCCGGTGATAACCACGATGATGGCTTCTGGACCGGCAGCTCCTACAATGCCAGTTCAGCCTGGTTCCGGAGCCTGCGATGGTGTTTTGCCGATATCTACACCCTCTTCCCCATGAAAAAATCGGGCTATTCCGTGCGATGCATCAGGAATTAGCACAGCTTTTTTTTGCACTGCACGTTCGGCACAACCATTCCGGTTATTTCGGATTTCACATTTCACATTCAATGTATTAACCCTTCACTTTTATGCCACATCCCTGATTAACCACAAAAAAGTATGGACACGATCAAAAATCAGGACAAATCAAAATTTAACTAATTGACTGTGATGCCGGTGGATGTTTCGAATCGATACCATTCCCTGTTTCAATCCAGAAATGAGAACCTCTTCGCAGGCCCTATCGGGGCCATACACCGGCAGCATAGGTGAATAAAGACATCCTGCTCACCATCGGTGCGCAATTTTGATTACACATCGCGGAAATCAAATAAATACCTCGAATCATATTCAATACCCATTTTACTGAGGGGACCAATATATTCACCCTTAAATGTTTGCGTTTTGTGATGTTTCTCCTGGTTTAGTATAGATTGAATGAGATGATCACGGTGAAGAACACATATAATCTGAAATCTGAAATGTGAATTATATGCTTTGCTACCTCCCCCTCCCGGAAATTCCTCTTGATCCTTAAAAACTTGCTTTAGACGGACCCTGATTTCGTCAATGGAAAACGTTTAAATTCCGGACTAACCCTCCCCCTCCCGTTCAATGGGAGGGTTGGGGAGAGGTCCTTAGAAATATCGTTCCATTTTTTTACAACGCACCTTACCTGGAGATGCAGGCATACCACCTGCTACCTGATCACCAGAATCTTCTTCACGACTTTGCGCGCACTGTTCAGGAACACGGCTGAATAGATACCGGCAGTCACCGGCCGGAGATCTATCTGCCTTTCGAAGGTGCCGTTGACCTGCACCTCGCCCAGGTCACAGATTTTACTTCCCATCTGGTTGTAAATGGCAACCAAGTAGGTTTCCTGCACCGGACTTGTAACGGACAGAGTGAACCTCCCTTCGCTGGGCACCGGGTAAACGTTAAAGCTGGTTCCCTGTAAATCCTGCTGACCGAGAATCACCACCCACACCTTGTTCGAAATGGGGGATGAACATCCGTTGACCGTCACCACGCTCCAGTAGTAACCGGAGTTATGGGTCACCGCGTAGGTCTGGTAAGTGGCACCGGCGATGAGCGCGCCTTCATAGTACCATTGATTGCCCGTTGCCGCGCTGCTGGTAAGCATGTTGCCGGAGGCCGTAACAACCGGCGCCGGAGGGATGGCATTCATGGTCACGTTGAGATTTGAAACGGTTCCGCTTCCGCAGGTGTTGGTCCCCTTCACACTGACAACACCTGTTCCGGAGGTTGGGCCATAGTTAACGACAATGTTTTTGGTTGTTCCGCCCGAGGTTATTGTAGCACCCGCCGGGATTGTCCATACGTAGCCATTGGCATTGGCAATGGTTGGCACGCTGTATGCAACTGCCGTGGCATTTACGCACACCGAGGCCGCGCCCGTAATGGTTCCGGCTGCTGCCGGGCCTGAAGTGGCTTCCTGCACGGTTAAAGTA
>JBAXFZ010000432.1:0-3616 GCA_037139685.1 Bacteroidota bacterium | reverse complement strand
CCGAAGGCACAAGATCCTAAGTCTTGCGCGGCTACCAATTACGCCACACCCGCATACAGGATCACTCCCCGAAAAGGGTGTGCAAAGTTACACTTTTTTTGGATTACTATTTCAGTGATGCCAAAGCAGCCTCATAATTTGGCTCCTGCACGATGTCGGCTACCTGTTCATTGTAGATCACCGATCCCTCCCGGTCAACAACCACAATGGCACGGGAGAAGAGGCCTGCCAGCGGACCGTCGGTGATGAGCACGCCATAGTCACTTCCAAAGTTGCCGTTTCGCAATTCCGAGGCGGGAACAACCTTCGATAATCCCTCGGTGGTGCAAAACCGGGCATGTGCAAATGGCAGGTCCTTCGAAACACAAAGGACCACCGTATCGGGATATTTTTCTGCCTCGGCGTTGAATTTTCTTACTGAGGTGGCGCAAACAGCCGTATCCAGACTGGGGAAAATATTCAGAATAATTCTTTTTCCCGCGAATCCAGACAACGAAACATCTGAAAGATCGGTCTTAGTTAATAGAAAGTCTGGAGCGGGACTCCCGACAGCGGGAAGAGTTCCGGTTGTGTGGATTGCGTTTCCGTTTAATGCAATGGTTGCCATAAATTAAATTTTAGTGTATGAATGCAAAATTAGTTATTTGTAATATTGCCGACTTCTTGTCGTTTAAACTGTATTGTCAAAATGTATGCCACGTTCCGGGGAGAATTGCAGAATTTAATTTTGTCATAATGGCCGGCTGGATACCTTTATAATAGTGTGTTCCCTTTAAAAAAGGGACAAAATGTCGCAAAAACCATATAAGTAATGTTCATAAGCCCCAATTTGATTAACCAGGATATAAACGAATCAGTGTGATTTGAAAATCTACCACTCCTGCAAAGCATCAATATGCCAGAGATTACCCGGTAACCCTCCTGTTCATCAGGATCAGCGGAGAAGATTGATGGCAAATATGTGAATCATGTAAATTTTCCCGGAAATTTCGTAATGCTTTCGAGAGATTCGAATTGTAACTTTACCACGAATGGTAGTATTTCGGTCATCCGTTCAAAACAAACAAAAATATGAAAACGTATCGTTTGCATATATTGCTGGTTTTCAGTTTACTGACCTCGGTTTCGTCAACAGCGCAGGATATGTTGGGAACTACCCTTGGCAATTATGCCGGGGTAAACAGCATACAACTAAACCCGAGTGCGTTGCACAATTCAAAATCCTACCTGGATATTCAGCTGGTGGGGCTGGGTGTTTTTTTGGAGAATAACGCGCTCTATATGAGCAAAAATGATTACCGGTTCACCAATTTTTTCAAGGCAGGCTATCAGTATCCGATGCATTCGGAGGGCTATGGTACCGAGCAGCGTATATTTTATACCTATAAGAACAGGGGTGATAAAAGTGCATTTGTCAATTTAAGGGTAAACGGCCCGGGAGCGATGGTCATCTGGGGCAAGCATGCTTTTGCGTTGTCAACAAGCATGCGTGCCGTATTTTCCCTGACAAACGTACCCTATGATGTGGTGAATTTCAGCTACCTGGGACTGAATTACCGGCCGCAGCAGAATATCAACTACAACGACACGAGGCCATTCCGTGCAGCAGGGATGGTATGGGGAGAAATCGGGATCAGCTATGCCTACCGGTTTTTTGCAAGGGGCATGGATGTGTGGTCGGCAGGAATAACCGTGAAACGGTTGTTTGGCGTTTCAGGCATGTATGCAAAAGTAAACAACATCAATTATACAGTTCTTAACGATTCAACCGTAAATGTAAAGAACCTGGATGCAGAGATGGGAATTGCCCTCCCGGTCAACTCAAATGCCAATACAGCCAACCTGAACCCGTTGATAAAAGGCGGGGGCTTCGGGTTTGACATTGGTGTTACCTATCAGCGGCTTTCAAGGTATCACCAGGAGGCCTATTTCAACACGTTGTGTGCACAGCCCTACGAGGACTATTTGTACAGGGTCAGCGTCGGCCTTGTCGACCTGGGGAGGATCAAGTTTAAGGATAATGCCTCCAAAATGGTGTTCGACAACAAAAGTTCCTATTGGGAAAACGTAACCCACATGCCCTTTCACACAATCGGTAACTTTCTCGACACCCTCAGTTACCAGTTTTATGGCGATAAGAAATCAGCCTATGCGGCAAATTCTTTCAATATCTGGCTTCCTTCTGCCCTGAGCATCCAGTTCGACTACCACCTGATGAAATCCCTTTACCTGAATACAAACCTGATTTATGGCTTTCCCCTTGCAGGCGGTGCCATTGTCAGACCCGCCGAACTGTCGTTCACCCCCCGGTATGAAACGAGTTTGTTCGAGGTGAGCCTGCCTGTTTCTCTTTACAACTGGACGCTGCCAAGGATCGGCCTGGCGCTGAGGGTATACGGTCTGACAATCGGGACGGACAAGCTGGGTGGGTTCTTCAATTACAGCCAGATGACCGGGATGGATTTTTATTTTTCACTGAAGCTGTTTTTCAGCAAAGGAAATTGCCGCATCAAGGGGCCGGTGCATTGCGGAACCGAGGCGCGCAAAAAGATCAAATACTAAACCTCCGCCATTCGCACATCGAGGGCATCGCGAAGTGCATTACCGGTCATCATGAAGGCCAGGACCATCAGCATGATGGCGACCCCCGGGAGGATAGCCAGCCAGGCGTAATCGAGGACGATATACCCGTAATTCTCCTTTATCATCGAGCCCCACGAAGGAACGGGAGGTTGTACTCCGAGTCCCAGGAAACTGAGCCCGGCCTCCATCAGGATGGCAGAAGCAAAATTTGCGGCAGAAATGACAATTACTGCAGCCATGACATTAGGCAGGATATGGCGAAAGATGATCCTGAAGTCAGAAAAACCCAGTGCACGCGCGGCTTCAACAAATTCCTTCTCCCTGATACCCAGTATCTGTCCCCGCACTACCCTGGCAACCTCTACCCACATGGTCAGACCGACGGCAATAAACACCTGCCAGAAACCCTTTCCCAGGGCGAAGGTGATCGCGATGACCAGCAACAGTGTGGGGATTGACCATATTACATTAATGATCCACATGATCACGTTGTCGACCCGGCCCCGGTAATACCCACCTACCGCACCCATGAAAATACCTATGACAAGGGATATCAGAACTGAGATCATACCTACTGACAGGCTGACACGGGTCCCGATCATAAGCTGGCTCAGGTAATCACGGCCGAACCGGTCGGTGCCAAGCCAGAATCTCCTGGTCACAGGTGTTTTAACCATGTTCAATGGTAAAACCTTCACCAATGAAGGGTCTCCCGGCAGGGAGCCATATTCGATGAAAAAGATACTGTTTCCACTGACCGACCAGGCGCGGATGGGAATATTCTGCCGGTTTTTCACCCCTCCCCACATCATGATCTTATAAAAAGGCTGGCGTTCAAGGGTAAAATGGTCTTTTACAGGCAGCATTAGGAATGTAAAACCCGGTTTTTTGAGACCCAGTTCCAGGTACTGGTCATTTGCATATGGCGTGGAATCAGGGGTTATCAGGTACCCAAGGCAGGCAATAAGGGCAGTCAAACCTATAAATGCCAGGGAAACCAGGCCTGCTTTGTTTTTTTTAAATTTATTCCATG
>JBAXFZ010000431.1:0-3637 GCA_037139685.1 Bacteroidota bacterium | reverse complement strand
TCCGTCGCTCCATTTCAGTTTCGTTATCAGGGGCCGAAGAGATGGCTGGTCTGACTGGTAATCGATATAGAAAAAGTTGACCAGCCCGGCCTTTTCATTGATCTCTTTGAGGATGAAAAAGCGTTCATCGGCGGTCGTCATATAATCAAAGTAGGCATCGGGGCTGTTTTTCCTTGTAAAGATGAGTTTATCCTCCGGTTGTTCATCCCCGATCTTATGGTAAAACACCCTCTGCCCGCTGGTCACGCCAAACTGGCTGTCCTGAAAAAAGGTGGAATAAAAAAATCCATCCCCCAGCCAGGCGAGATCTTTAAATTTCAATCCAAGCAGGTGATCCTTTTTATGCAGCCCGGTTTGCAGGGATACAACCCGGGCTTCAAGCCAGTCACTTCCATTCCTGCTGAACTGATAGGCCAGCAGTTTTGAATCTTTCGATACCCGGTATTGCCTGATGAGTATCTCATCTTTCAGGGAGATGAAGTCAGGATCAACGATTACCAGCGACCTGCGGTTGAAGGCAGGCTGGTAAAACAGGGCGGGATTGTTCAGGTTGTTGAAAAAGGAATAGGTGAAATAATAATCTCCCTGTTTCATTGGATTATGAAAATCAGTCAGGGTGTATTTATCGATAACATTGAAGGCATTGGTTTTGTTCAGGCAGCTTTCAAGGTAACCCTTTGACCGTTTGTTCTGCATTTCAACCCAGCTTTTGGTTTCGGTACTGCCGACATTTTCCAGCCATCGGTAAGGATCCCTGACGATATAGTGATGATAGAAGGTGTCGATTGCGACCCCATGTTCCGGGGCAGCCGGATCACTATTCTGGCTCCATAACAACAGGTGGCTGAGAAACAGAACGACCATTGGAAGGAGTCTTTTCATAGGGTTATATTTAATTGTTTATTCCGTAATCCGGCAGGAACTGGTGTTTGCGAGCAGTCCAACTGGCTTTCCACCTGATTATGCCAGGGTTTTCAGTGCCATGATTACCGGGTAAATCATCCCTGCGATGATCAGCAGGGTAAGAAAGGGACGGTTGATGTTCTGCCATTTGTAGTTCTTTCGTTTGATGGCATCAACCGTATGATTGACCGCCGAAAACAGGAAGAAAAAGATAAAGGCGAAAAAGATGGCAAGTTCAGTTTTTACCCCCCAGTTCAAAGAACAGATGATGACCGCCACTGCCGGGTAGGAGAGCATGGCAATGGCCGATTGTTTCTGGTAGTTGCTGCCTGTTTCGAATCCCTTGGCCTCGGCCGACCGCCGCCCGAAGAAAAGCCCCTCCAATCCTGATATTCCTGCAATGGCCACGATGATCACGGGTATCATAAAATGCAGCTGGGGAACCGGGTTATAGCCGTTTGCGAATCCAATCCTGTACCCGAAAAAAAAAGCTGCCGAAACGAGAGCTATTCTCAGGATGTCAAGTATTTTTATGATCATGGGGAGCGTTTTTAATAACCCGGGGCAATCGTGGTTGCGGATTTAAAGGTATTAAATCTTTTCATGATAAAAAAAATCCCGAATTTTAAGTCCTTTTACATGGCCTTTGCGTCATCAGGTCAGAGTTGAACAACCATGAAAGAACCGGTTTCCCGTTTTCCGCAATCTTCCGAAGAGCTGAGCTCCTTCCTGGATGCACATATAGGCCGGCTGACCCGTCTTGCGCATAATGTGCTGGGCAACCGGGCAGACGCCGATGATGCGGTGCAGGAAGCGGTTATCCGGGCATATCACATGAGGAAAAGACTGGTTTCGGTAACCAACCCGATTGGCTATATGTTCAGGATGGTCAACAACGGCTGTATTGATATGCTGCGCCGCAGGAATGCATATGAGAACCGGGTTGCTGGGATGCAACATGTGATCGGGACGGGTTCCGCCGAGCCCAGGGAAGACGGGCTTATCAGGGAGGAGGAACAGCAGCGGCTCCGTTTGCTGCTCGACCTGCTGCCCCCGGAGCAGGCTGAAGTTATCCGGTTCAGGTTCGCCGGCGATCTCACTTTCGGCGAGATTGCGGGGATCGTGGGGGCACCGGTAACCACCGTGAAATCGAGGTTTGGCTACGGAATGATGAAACTAAGATCGATGATGAAAAAATCAAAGGAGGTAAGCCATGAACTGTAATTATATCAGTGAACGGGTTGCAGATCTTTTTGACGACCTGGCAACCGGTGAAGATAAGGCGGAAATTCTTGATCATATCGGTCAATGCGGCGAATGCAGGGAGGCTTATAAGGAATACCTGGCCATTCCTGCCGCCTTGAATGCCGCTCAGGGGAGCCCTGCGGGCAGGGAAGAGACGAGGGCCATCCTCTCTCTGGTCGGGGAGGAGTCTCCATCTGCACCCCCGCACCCATTCCTGCAGCCGGGATGGCGCGGTATCAGGCGTGTTGCGGCTTCCATCCTTGTTTTCCTGGTAATTGCCTCGGGAATTGCCTATGTTGCCGTTGTCCGGAACGCAGCGATGGCAGCGGGAAACATCCTTGAAAAATCGATCAGTGCGATGATCTCCCTGAAAACAGCCTATATGGTCTTTAGTGTCCGTACCAGCCCGGGGGAGAATTTCGAAAGTATCGATCCTGCTTCAGGGTTCGTCGATTTCAAAGTATGGAAAACCTTCGGACCAAAACCCCGCTGGCGTTTTGAGAAACCAGGCAGGAACATCATAATGGACGGGAAGTCGCAGTATATGACCAATCAAACCGGGGGATATACATTGCAGGGAACCCCAAAAGCCGGGTTTACAGGCTGGATGAGGGTTTTCCTGGAACCCCTGGAGATCCTTGAAACCGAGCTCGCCTATGCAAGAAAACATCCCTCCTCCTGCTCCGTGAAGGAGATTGGCGACCAGATGGAGGTAACGGTGAAGGTGAAGGCCAGCGGCAACTTCACCAACCCATGGGCTCTGAATACCTCCATCCCCGAAGCCAACACCCGCAGGGTTTACCGTTTTAGCAGGCAAACACGGGAGCTGACAGCCATGGAGCTATTTGTTGAAACCCGGCAGGAGGAGATCTGCGTGCTGAAACTATCGGAAATCAGGGTTAACCCGCCTCTGCCCGATTCGCTGTTTATCTTCAGAAACAGCACCCGCCGCCCACTTGTTACACTTGACGAATGGGACCGGGCATCGGCGTTTGGTTTTAAGGAGATCAGCGGGGAGGAGGCGGCCAGGTTGTTTTTTACATCCTGTGAGAAAAGTGACTGGAAAGTGGTTATGCGATTCTCTCCTCTCTGGGCCATTGCCGGGGGGAATACGTTCAGGGCCGTTCAAAACCGCTTTGGCGGTTCACAGTTGTTGCACGTGGGAACTGCCTTTACTTCGGGAATCTATGCAGGAATCTATATCCCCTACACCGTCAGGCTAAAATCGGGCGATACCCTTGAGGGGAACATGGCCATCAGGAACGACAATTCGTTTCATACCTGGCAAATCGACGGAGGATACTAACCTATGAAATCAACCATAATCGCAGGCATGATATTTCTGTGCCCTATTACGAACATAATTGCCCAGCCAGGGGGCGTAAGGCAGGCCGAAGACCTTTGGGGCAGCACCATCCCCTTCAACCGGATCATCCGGTCGCCCCGCACCACCGTCATTCAGCCCTTTTCTCCCTCCAATTGCGGCTAT